>NZ_JBRRCU010000005.1:0-139436 GCF_056759195.1 Stenotrophomonas sp. STEN083
CGGCCCTCCCCCGCGGTGCCCTGGGCGCGCCGCCGCTCCGGGCGCGCGCGCGCGCTCGGCGCGCCTGTGCCGCGCGCACCCCCCCCGCCCGCCGCCGCCCGCCCCCCCCCCCCCCGCTCCTACAAAGCGCTGCAGCTTTGCAGTGTTGGGGCGTGGCGATTGAAGCACTAACGGGCAGGCCGCTGCCGAGCATGGCTCGGCACTACCAGTGCTTGGCTGCATGCTTTTGTGGGAGCGGCGTGAGCCGCGAAGCCCGGAATCCTTGCGATCACGGGCTTTGCTGCAATTCCAGCTGATCGAGCTTCGCGGTTTACACCGCTCCCACAAGGATCAGATGCCTTGTGGGTACGGGTGCCGAAGCGGTATCGGGCAGGCCGCTGCCGAGCTTGGCTCGGCATTACATGCCGGATCTGCAGTGTGATCGCCTGATGGTCAGGCGATGCGTTCTGCGCCACCCATGTACGGGCGCAGTGCTTCCGGAATGGTGATCGAGCCGTCCGCGTTCTGGTAGTTTTCCATCACCGCGATCATTGCCCGGCCTACCGCCACGCCCGAGCCGTTGAGGGTGTGCACCAGCTCCGGCTTGCCATTGGGGTTGCGCCAGCGCGCTTGCATGCGGCGCGCCTGGAAGTCACCACAGTTCGAGCACGAAGAGATTTCGCGGTAGGTCTGCTGCGACGGCAACCAGACTTCCAGATCGTAGGTCTTGATCGCCGAGAAGCCCATGTCGCCGGTGCACAGCAGCACCTTGCGGTACGGCAAGCCCAGCTTCTGCAGCACCGCTTCGGCGCAACCGGTCATGCGCTGGTGCTCGGCTTCGCTGTCTTCGGCGGCGCAGACGCTGACCAGTTCCACCTTCTCGAACTGATGCTGGCGGATCATGCCGCGCACGTCGCGGCCACCGCTGCCTGCTTCGGAGCGGAAGCACATGGAGTGCGCGGTCATGCGCACAGGCAGACGCTCAGCGTCGATGATCTCGTCGCGGACGATATTGGTCAGCGGCACTTCCGAAGTCGGGATCAGATAGCGCGTGGATTCACCCAGCGCGGTCTTGAACAGGTCTTCCTCGAACTTGGGCAGCTGGCCGGTGCCGCGCAGCGAGTCGGCATTGACCAGCACCGGCACATTGGTTTCTTCGTAGCCATGCTCGTTGCTGTGCAGGTTGAGCATGAACTGCCCCAGCGCACGGTGCAGGCGCGCGATCGAGCCGCGCAGCACAGTGAAGCGCGCGCCGGACAGCTTGGCCGCGGTTTCCGCGTCCAGGCCATTGTTGCGGGCGCCCAGTTCGACGTGGTCGAGCACCGGGAAGTCGAATTCGCGCGGGGTGCCCCAGCGCAGCTGCTCGACGTTCTCGCTCTCGTCCTTGCCAGCCGGCACATCGGCGGCGGGCAGGTTCGGGATGCCCATCGACAGGGTTTCGATCTGCTCGCGCAGCACGTCGAGCTGGGCCTCGGAGCTCTTCAGCTCATCGGCGAACGCGGCCACTTCGGCCATGATCGCCGACACGTCCTCGCCCTTGGCCTTGGCATGGCCAATCGACTTGGAACGGCTGTTGCGCAGGCTCTGCAGCTCCTGGGTGCGCACCTGGATGCGCTTGCGATCAGCCTCCAGCGATTCGAAGGCGGCCACATCCAGCACATAGCCGCGCGTACTGCGCAGGCGTTCGGCAAGTTCGGCGGGCTGCTGGCGAAGAAGGGCTGGATCAAGCATGGCTGGGCACTGTGTACGGGTGTGAGCGGTAGATTATCGCGCGAACTGCGCTTGTCTGCCGCGTGATTCACCTTTCCTGTGCAAGAATCGGCCTGATCCACACGGTCAAGACCATGTCTGCCTCAAGCTCCCGCTCCGACCAGAATTTCACTTTTCACCTGCCTCGCAGCAGCCTGAAGATTGCCGGTATCGCTTTTGGCGTCGGCGTACTGTTGTTCCTGGTGGTCTGGCTCAATGCCCGCCGCCACAACGAGTTCTACCGTGCCGACCCGGCGCAGCCGCAGGCAAACAGCGCCGTGCTGGCTCCATTGCCAGCGCCACTGCCCGCCGGTGCCGGCGCCAGCGACATGCCCGATGCGCGCCCGGAAGCCGTGGAAGAAACCCCGGAGCTGGTGGAAACCGTGCCTGCCGCGCCACCACAACCCATCGCCGAGGCCGCACCGGTCGATACCGCACCCGCCGCGCCTGCCGCTGCGGTCGCCCCCAGCGACCAGCCGGTGCCGCTACCCGGCCAGAGTCCTGCCCCGGACTACCCGCCGGCGGCGCTGCGTCGTGGTGAAAGCGGTACGGTGATCGTTCATGCGGATGTCGATGCCAATGGCGTTCCTTTGGACGTCCGCGTCGTCCAGCGCAGCGGCTCGCGGGACCTGGACCGGGCCGCGCAGGAAGCCGTCCGCAACTGGCGCTTCCAACCGGCGCAAAGCAATGGCCAGCCGATGCAGGGCAGCCTGGAAATCCCGTTCGACTTCAAACCCAGCCCTTAAGCTGAACCCCGGCTCCCCGAGGGGGCCGGTTCATGCCCAAAGTCATTCGCCGTTTGGGAGTGCAGGACCAGACTTGCTGCGTAGACGTTACGCAGAGCCAACATGTCGATGTCCAGCATCCCGCAGCACAACACAACCCACCACCCAGTTTCAGCCCGCCCGCATGGCGTTGCTGCGGCTTGGCTGTGGGGCCTGTTGGCGCTGGCGGTTGTGAGCATCTTCAGCCTGTTGGGCTACCGTACCCTGCAGACACCTGTGGCCACCGGTCCGGTGTCCATCACCACGGCCGATACCACCTCAGTGGTCAGTGTGGCCGGCAACCGTGGCGCTGAGCCGCTGGCCAGCAATCCGACGCCTGACTACCCCGCCGCCGCGCTGAATGCCGGTGTCGAAGGCGATGTGATCGTGCGCCTGCAGGTGGACGCCAACGGCCGGGTCAGCCAAGCCGTAGTGATCGGACACGAGGGCGGCATTGATCCAGCTCTGGATCAGGCCGCCATCGCAGCACTGCAGCAATGGCGCTTCCAGCCCGCGATGCGGGATGGACGCGCAATCAACAGCGTCGTACAGGTACCGGTGGAATTCAGGACCGGACGCTGAGTCCGAAGCCGGCACCACTGGCCAGGCTGTCGAAGCCCGGGAATGAGGTCGCCACGTTGGCGACATCATTGATACGCACTTCACCGGTGCTGAGCTGACCGGCAATGGCGAAGGCCATCGAGATACGGTGATCGCCATGGCTTTCGATGGTGCCGCTGCCCAGCGGGCCGCCGAAGATGGTCGCACCATCTTCGGTTTCGTCCACGCGCAGGCCCAGGTCACGCAGGCCGGTCGCCATCGCCGCAAGACGATCAGACTCCTTCACCCGCAGCTCGGCCGCACCGCGTACGACGGTCTGGCCTTCGGCGGCAGCTGCTGCCACGAACAAGGCCGGGAACTCGTCAATCATGTCCGGTACCAGCGCTTCTGGAATCTCCACGCCCTTCAGCTGGGCGTAGCGCACCACCAGGTCAGCGACCTGCTCGCCACCGTGCTCGGCGTGGTTCTCCTCGGTGATATCCGCTCCCATCAAACGCAGCGCCGCCAGCAAGCCGGTGCGGCGCGGGTTCAAGCCCACTGAGCGCAGGCGCACTTCCGAGCCGGGGATGACGCTGGCAGCAACGATGAAGAACGCCGACGACGAGAAGTCTGCCGGCACCGAAATATCAGTCGCACGCAGACGCTGGCCACCGCGCAGGCGCGCTTTGCCAGGCTCGAACTCGATCTCGACGCCGAACGCGCGCAGCATGCGTTCGGTGTAATCGCGGGTCGGATGCGGCTCGACCACCGAGGTCTCGCCCTGCGCATACAGGCCAGCCAGCAGCACCGCCGACTTGACCTGCGCACTGGCCACCGGCAGTTCGTAATCGATGCCCTGCAGCGACTGCCCGCCATGGATGTGCAGCGGCGGCGTGCCATCTTCCTGGGTGTCGATGCGCGCGCCCATCTGCGCCAGCGGCCCGGTCACCCGGCGCATCGGCCGCTTGGACAGCGACGCATCACCAATCAGCGTGGTGTCGAAAGGCTGTGCGGCCAACAGGCCCGCCAGCAGGCGCATGCCGGTACCCGCGTTGCCGCAGTCCAGCTCGCCTTGCGGCGCCTTCAAGCCATCCACGCCTACGCCATGGACGATCCGCTGCGACGCCGACGGCGTTTCAAAACGCACGCCCATCTGCTCGAAGATGTGGGCGGTGGCGCGGGTGTCCTCGCCTTCAAGAAAACCATCGATATGCGATACGCCATCAGCCAACGCGGCAAACATCACCGAACGATGCGATACCGACTTGTCGCCGGGTATGGCGAGCGTGCCCTGCAGGGCGGAACCTTTGCGTGCAATCCAGTAGGGCTGGGAACTCATGCGGTCTCTCTAGTATTCAGTGCGCCAGCGGCGCGTCAGCAAACCCTTCTCCCTCCGGGAAAAGGTGCCCGAAGGGCGGATGAGGGCAAGGGCGAAGCCTGTCTGCACTGATTGGACAGCACGTGCCGCCCAACCCTCACCCCAACCCCTCTCCCGCAGGGAGAGGGGCTTTGTCACTCACGGCACGGCCACCGGGTAGGAGCCGAGTACCTTGATCTGCGCCGAGTGCGCCTTCAGCTCGGCCAACGCGGCCTGCATCGATTCGTCTTCGATGTGGCCGGCCAGGTCGATGAAGAAGCCGTATTCCCACTTGGCCTGGTGCGACGGCCGCGACTCGATGCGGTTCATGCTGATGCCGTGGCGCGCGAACGGGCTGAGTACGTCGAACAATGCGCCCGGCTTGTCGTGGATGAAGACCAGCACCGAGGTACGGTCATGCCCCGAAGACGGGAACAACTGGCGGCCAATCACCAGGAAACGTGTGGTGTTGTCGGCGTCATTCTGGATCGGCTTGGTTACCACCTTCTTCAGGCCGTATACGTGCCCTGCACTCTCGCCGCCGATGGCCGCTGCGTCTTCGGCATTGCGGGCGCGGCGGGCACCTTCGGAGTTACTGGAAACCGGCACCTTTTCAGTCCTGGGCAGGTTCGCCCGCAACCACGCCGAGGTTTGCATGAAGGCCTGCGGGTGCGCGTAGATGCGCTCGATGTCTTCGATGCGGCCGGTGCGCGAGAGCAGGTACTGCTGCACACGCAACTCGACTTCGCCACAGATCTTGAGGTTGGAGGTCAGGAACATGTCCAGGGTTATCTGGATGGTGCCTTGCCCGGAGTTCTCGACCGGCACCACACCGAAGTCGGCGTTGCCGCTCTCGACTTCCTGGAAGATCTCTTCGATGTTTGCCAGCGGCAGACCCAGCGCCGAGCGACCAAAGTGCTTGTGCGCAGCCTGCTGGGTGAACGAGCCTTCCGGGCCAAGGTAGCCGATCTTCAGCGGCTCCTGCTGGGCCAGACAGGCCGACATGATCTCGCGGTACACATGCACCAGCACTTCGTCACTGAGCGGGCCTTCGTTGCGGTCAACCACCATCCGCAGCACCTGTGCTTCGCGCTCCGGGCGGTAGTAATCAACGGCGGCGGCGAGCTTGCCCTTGGCCTTGCCCACTTGATGGGCGAAGTTGGCCCGCTCGGCAATCAAGGCCTGGATGCTGCGGTCGATCTGATCGATCTTGGCGCGCACATCCGACAGTACCGGCTTGGCGACGGTCAGCGTTTCGGCGACAGCCTTACTGCTGACAGCGGCTTTCTTGGCTGCAACTTTCTTGGCCGGCGCTTTCTTCGCGGCAGGTTTGGCTGCAGCGGCCGGCTTGGTCCTGCTGGCGGTCTTGCTTGGCTTGGTCGCCATGGAATCGTCTACCTGATACAGGCCGGCGCAGTGCGCACGGCGGGAATGGTTCAACCGTTGCGCTGCTGGAAGTCGCGCATGAATGCCGCCAACGCCTGCGCGCCTTCCAGCGGCATGGCGTTGTACAGCGAGGCACGAATGCCACCGACAGCCTTGTGGCCCTTCAGTGCCAGCAGGCCGGCCGCCTTGGACTCACTGACAAAGCGTGCATTGAGCTCGTCGCTGGGCAGGAAGAACGGGATATTCATGCGCGAACGCACCGCCGCAGCTACCTCGTTGCGGTAGAAACCGCCCGATCCATCAATGGCGTCATAGACTGCCGACGACTTGGCAAGGCTGAGCCTGGCGAAGGCTTCCACACCACCCTGGGCCAGCATCCACTTGAACATCAGCCCGGCCAGGTACCAGTTCCAGGTCGGTGGCGTGTTCAACATCGAATCGCGTGCGACATGCGAGCGGTAATCGAAGATGTCCGCACGCGGCTGGCCGGCGCGCTCCAGCAGATCGCGGCGGATGATGACCACGGCAATGCCCACCGGGCCCAGATTCTTCTGAGCGCCGGCGTAGATCACGCCATAGCGCGATACATCAATCGGCTCGGAAGCAATCGATGAGCTGAAGTCAGCGATCAACGGCACGCCGCCCACATCCGGCACATCGCGGAACTCGATGCCGTGAATGGTTTCGTTGGCGGTGATATGCACATAGGCCGCGTCGTCCGACAGCTGCCATTGCGAGCGCCCCGGGATATCCCGGTAGCCACTGGCCTCACCGCTGGCGGCGATGTTGACCTCGACATAGGGCTGAGCCTGCTTGACCGCGGTGTTGCCCCAGTGACCACTGACCACATAGTCCACGCGCTGGCCGGGGCTGGCGAAGTTCAGTGGCAACAGCGCCTGCTGGGTGGTGGCACCGCCACCGAGGAACAGCACCGCATAATCGTCGGGAATGCCGATCAGACGGCGCAGATCGGCCTCAGCCTCGGCCGCCACGGCCATGAAATCGGCGCTGCGATGGCTGATCTCGACAATGGAC
This sequence comes from Stenotrophomonas sp. STEN083, assembly GCF_056759195.1. Classification (NCBI taxonomy): domain Bacteria; kingdom Pseudomonadati; phylum Pseudomonadota; class Gammaproteobacteria; order Lysobacterales; family Lysobacteraceae; genus Stenotrophomonas; species Stenotrophomonas sp. STEN083. The sequence goes on from NZ_JBRRCU010000005.1 coordinate 6,811, forward strand.
GCGCCTACGCCATTCCATTCCAACATTTCCGCCTGCGCCTGACGCAGGACCGATTCCGGCAATGTCGCAGGGCCGGCACTGAAATTGAATGCGCGCGTCATGTCACACCTGTTGAGCAGAACCCCTAGTATGCCGCAGCGCAACAGCCTTGGGCCATCTGGAAAAGGTTGCATCTGCACCCATTCCGGGCCGCCGTTTCCCGCCTGCCCCGGCATCGGGACAACTGCTACTGCAGCTGGTACTCAGCGTGCGCCGAACAGCAGCAAGGCGCTGATCGCCGCGCCCAGCAGCAAGGCGCTGAGCAGCAGCCATGGCCAACGCCGCGGCAGCTTGGGCTTTGCCGGTGCCAACGTCGATGGCTTGAGCGCCACCGGCTCGTCATCGTCCTCGACTGGGAATGCCGCACCGGCAGAAACCGGGCCCAGCGGTATTTCCAGCACAAAGCGATGACTGCCTTCGAACACCACCTGGTCGCCGGCCTGCAGCCAGCAATGCCGGGTAATTACCCCGTTGACCAGGCTGCCGTCGGCCGAGCCCAGGTCGCGCAGCAGCACCTTGTCGCCGTGCCGCTCGAATCGGGCATGACGCTCGGCGAAGGCCGGGTCGTCGATAAGAATGTCGCTGGCCGGGTCACTGCCGATGATGCGCGGCTTGTCCAAGGTAAAGCTGCGTCCATGGTGGCGCCCGCCTACCCCGCGCAGCAGCACCCGCAGATCTTCGCTGCCGTCACTCGGGGCTTCGGGGGGATGCGGCACCTGCTCGCAGTCGCCACGCAGCAGCATTTCCGCGCCGTCGGCATAGACCGAATCACCGGCGCGCAGCAGAGCCATGCGCCGCACCGGGCGACCATTGACGTGGATGCCGCGGCCGCCATTGGCCACCTGCAGCCAGACCCCGCGCTGATCGGTACAGAACTGCGCCAACAGCAACGGGCCGACGCTGCCGTCACCCAACCTGACTTGACCAGAGGCGTGGCGCACAATGCGCTGGACACCCGGCATCAAGGACTGATCCGGCTGCTGACGATTACTGAAATGTACTTGCAGAGTGCGCACCGGCAGCAGACTAGCAGGTCATCCGGTCATGCAGAAGATGCACGCGAGGCTTGGACTACGCCGCGCAGGTCCGCACAATGGCGCATCTTTCTTACTACCAGCAGTTCAGGCCGCACGCCATGTCCAACATTGATATCCAGCACCCCCATTCCCTGTCCGATGACAAGGCGCGCACCGCCATTGCCGAAGTCGCCGAGAAACTGCAGGAACGCTTTGACGTGGTCACCCGCTGGGACGGCCCCGTGCTGCACTTCAACCGCTCCGGCGTAGACGGTGCCATCGAGCTGTTGCCGGGCGCTGTGCGGGTGAAGGCCGAGCTGGGTTTCCTGCTGTCGGCAATGAAGGGCATGGTGGAATCTGAAATTCAACGCGTGCTGACTGACAAGCTCGGCTGAGCTGGCCCCGTCACACAACTTAAGACGCTAAGCCGTTACGGTGTAGCTGGACTCTTCAACCCCGCATTAGGAGCATCGTCATGACCACGTACGAGCAACGCCCGGAAGACGAGGACGACAGCGCTGGCGCACAGGGCCAGGCCGAGCGCTTGACCCGGAAGGTGACCGAGTCGGCCCAGCAGGTCTGGCTGGCCGGCCTGGGCGCGCTGTCGCGTGCACAGGCCGAGGGCAGCAAACTGTTCGAGACACTGGTCAAGGAAGGCCAGGACAGCGAAGCCCGTTCCCGCGAGCACTCGCGCAAAGGCGAAAGCCTGCGCGACACGGTGGAGAACACCCTGGGCCAGGCCCGCGAACGCGCAGCCGGTACCTGGGACAAGGTCGAAAAGTCGTTTGAAGACCAGGTCCACAACGTGCTGCGGCGCATGGACATCCCCTCACGCAAGGATATCGAGGCATTGAACGATCGTCTGGACGCCCTCAACCGCCGGCTTACCCGGGCCGAGAGCCGCGCCGCGCACGACGGGCAACAAGCTGAAGATCAGTAATGTTGCAAAGCAGCAATTCTTGCGTGAGAATCAACCTACCCGCCAGCAGTACCGCGCCGTAAGTCTCCCTCCCCTCACGGCATCGGATGGCGGGTTTTTCATGCCTGCGATTTGCCCGGGCAGCCATTTCTCGGGTTTCAAACCTGCCAGCAAGCGATAATCCACTGTTCACCGCGCCGCTTCGGCAGCATCAGGCGGCGCAAGCAATCGCTGGAGGCACGCATGCAAACCCCGCACCCGGACGCTGATTCCGGCACCCAGACCCGTCACGCCCTGCACGGCCAGTACCCGCGCGCCGACAGCGTGGATGACTTCCGCCAAAATCTGGCGCTGGTCCAGGAACGCATCGCTGCAGCTTGCCAGCGCGTCGGCCGCGACCCGTCCGGCGTGCGACTGCTACCAGTCAGCAAAACCATCGACGAATCCCATATCCGCCTGGCCTATCAGGCTGGCTGCCGCCTGCTCGGCGAGAACAAGGTGCAGGAAGCGCACCACAAATGGGAGGCCATGCAGGATCTGGGCGACCTACGCTGGTCGGTCATCGGCCACCTGCAGACCAACAAAGCCAAGCTGGTGGCGCGCTTCGCCGACGAATTCCAGGCCTTGGACAGCCTGCGCCTGGCCGAAACCCTGGAGCGTCGACTGCAGACCGAAGGCCGCTCGCTGGACGTGTTCGTGCAGGTAAACAGCTCCAACGAGGCCAGCAAGTACGGCCTGGCGCCTGAAGCGGTCGCCGGCTTCCTGCAGGCCCTGCCGCGCTCCGGCGCGTTGCGGGTCCGCGGCCTGATGACCTTGGCCCTGTTCTCCGCCCAACCCGGACAGGTCCGCGCCTGCTTCGTGCGCATGCGAGAGTTGCGCGAGCAATTGCGTCAGCACGCGCCAGCACACATCGGGCTGGATGAGCTGTCGATGGGCATGTCCGGGGACTTCGAGATCGCCATCGAGGAAGGCGCCAGCGTGGTCCGGGTCGGCCAGGCCATCTTTGGCGCGCGGGCGCTACCAGACAGCCATTACTGGCCGACCGCAGCGCTTGCGGATTAATTCGCAGGCGCTGCTCAAAAAGGCGAAGTCAGCCTGCTCTTACGGTCGTCAGGGAAGATAGACTGGGCCCCATCTCTAGGCTTTCAGGTATGTCGATGTTTTCGTGGATTCTGGCCCTGTTGCTTGCGTTGCTCTTGTGGGGTCTGGCTTCTGCATACCTGTGGTTGGTCGCCCGCCGTCAAACCGAGCGCCAGCATGGTTTGGCCGCACTGGCGGGCATGCGCTGGCGCGAATTCTCCCGCATCGTGCATCAGGCCATGGCCGAGCAGCGCGACCTGTACCCGCTGACCGATGCCGAGGACAACGATCGCGGCACCAGCAGCGACTTCCTGCTGCAACGCGACGGCCAACGTTGGCTGGTTTCGTGCAAGCACGGCCGCGCCTATCGGTTCGATGCCGGTGCAATCCACGAACTGGCATCGGCGATCAGCCTTACCGGCGCCGCCGGCGGCCTGCTGATCACCGAAGGCCACGTTGAACGTGATGGTCTGGCCGAGGCGGAAAAGCACTCGATCGAAGTCATCGATGCACGCCAGTTGTGGGAGCTGCTGAAGCCTTACATGCCCGCCGAAACGCGCGAGACCGTTACCGGCATCGCCCGCCGCGAAGCCGTTCGTCACACCGGCATTGCGGGCTTGGCAGCAGTCACCTTGGGCCTGCTGGTAGGCATGGGCTACATGACCATGCAAGGAGATTCCCCAGCAGCTGCGCCGATCGCCACGGCGCCGCGCGTTGTCGCCGAACCAACTGCCGGATCGGCAGCTCCAGCTCCAGCTCCAACTCCAACTGCAGCCGAGCCTGCCATTGAACCGGGCAAGGCCAAACCAGCAGCTGCCGCTGCAGCCAAGGGTGCCCCTCACCCGGGCGATCTGGTCCAGGATCCGGACGCTGCTACCTTGCTGCGCTACCAGCAATCCGTTTCAAAAGCCCTGGCAGGCACCTCTGGCGTGGTCAGCGGCATCTGGCTGACCCGCTCCACCCTGTCGGTCGAACGCAGTGGCGATGACGCCCATGTGTGGCCGCTGATCTGTCAGCAGCTGCAGCGCTATCCGGCGCTGCGCACCACCCGCGTACAGCTCAACCCGCGCCCGGGTGTGGATGAGCCGGTACGCTGGCGGCAGTGCAGCACGATCTGAAGATCAGCAGCGTCCAGCCCGGCCGCCGGCTTGGCTGGATGTTGAATCAGGCGGATTGAAACATACGCGTAGAATCAGCGTGCGCCCGGCGCGAAGCGTGCAATCAGGTCGTAGGCATCGCCGAGGAACATCTGCCGCACCCAGGTAATGGGCAGCTCGCCGCGCCAGGTCTGGCGGTCGATGACCAGGCAGGCCGTGCCCACTGCCACCTTCAACAATGCAGCTTCATCAGCGGTCGCGGCCACCGCGCTGATACGGTGCTGGCCGCGTGTCCATGACACGTTCTGCAGCAACCAGCTACCCGGCGCGTGGATGGAGAAATCCACTTTCAGGGTTTCCGGCACCGCTTCGGGATTGATCAAGCGGCGCTCCAGCGCCAGCGGCTTGCCGTCGGCCAGGTGCAGGCAGCGCATCGCCAGCAACTTGCCCTCGCCTACCAGCAGCAGCTCTTCGGCCGAGTTTTCCCTGGCCTTGCGATGTGCGCGCTCCAACAGCTGGAAGCCGTATTCGTGGCCGCGATCAGTGACCGCCACCTCGATGTCGGGGATTTCCAGCGCCACCTGCTCCAGGTGTGGTGGTTGCCGCGCCACGAACGAGCCGGCGCGACGGCGGCGCTCGATCATGCCGCTCTCGGCCAGCGCAGTGAGCACCTTGTTCACCGTCATCCGCGAGCAGCCGTACTGCTCCATCAACTCGTGTTCAAACGGAATACGGAAGCCAGGCTCCCATTCGCCGCTGAGGATGCGGCCTTCGATGTCACTGCGGATGCGGTGATTGAGGGTGGGAGCTTTCTTGCCCTTCACTCGGGTTTCCTGAAAGAGACGGCGTCTGGCCGATAACCGACCTTAGTCCAGTATCCGCGCAAGCGCGGTACGGTAACGCGCCATGATCGCATCACGGTTCACGTGACGACCATCGCGGACCAGGGCACGACCGTTACGCCAGACGCTACGAAGGGCGCCATTACGTGCGGCGAACAGCCAGCTGTCAAGCAAGGCGTCACCGCTGCGATTGAGAAGCGCTGGATGCTGGGCATCCAGTTCCAGCAGGTCAGCGGCAGCGCCCACACTCAAGCCACCCTGCACGCCCAACGCCTGTGCGCCACCCTCGCCTGCCTGCTGGTAGAGCCAGCGACCACTGGACAGGTCGCCGGGGGAGAGCACATTGCGCCCGCGCAGTTGCAGACGCTGGCCGTACTCGAGCAGACGCAGCTCCTCGGCTGCATCGATCAATACATTGGAATCGGAACCGACGCCGAAACGGCCGCCGACCCGCACGAACTCGCGCATCGGGAACAGGCCATCGCCCAGATTGGCCTCGGTAATCGGGCACAGGCCCACCACCGCGCCACTGTCTGCCATCAACTGCACTTCCTTGTCGTTGACGTGGGTAGCGTGCACCAGGCACCAACGCGCATCGACAGCTGCATTTGCATACAGCCATTCGACCGGTCGCTGACCGCTCCAGGCAAGGCAGGCATCGACTTCGCGGGTCTGCTCGGCAATATGGATATGGATCGGACCCGGTGCCAATGCAACCAACGCCTGCAACTCCTCCGGTGTGCTTGCGCGCAGGCTGTGCGGGGCCAGCCCCAGCACCGCATCGGGCGTGTCTGCCAGGGCGCGTTTGCAGCCTTCAAGCAGGTCCGCAAAACCATCGATGTCGTGCAGGAAGCGTCGCTGCGCCGGGGTTGGCGCGGCTCCGCCAAAGTCGCTGTGCGCGTAGAACACCGGCAGCAGGGTCAGGCCCAAACCGGTTTCATCCGCCGCCGCCGAAACCCGGACCGACATTTCTGCATGGTCGGCGTAACGGCTGCCGTTTTCGGTGTGGTGCAGATAGTGGAACTCTCCGACGCGGGTGAAGCCGCTTTCCAGCATCTCCATGTAGGCCTGCGCGGCGATGGCCTGGAAGGTGTCCGGATCCAGCCGGTCCAGGAACCGATACATAAGCTCACGCCAGCTCCAGAAGCTGTCGCCCGAGCGCCCACCAACCTCGGTCAGCCCGGCCATCGCCCGTTGGAAGGCATGGCTGTGCAGGTTGCCCAAGCCCGGGACCACCACGTCCAGACGTTGCGACTGGCCGTCCCAGACTTCGCCGACAGCCACTGCCGTGATCACACCAGCGACGCTGTCGATGCGCACATCCTGCGCCCAGCCCTGCGGCAACAAGGCCTGGGCGGCGTGGAAACGAACAGATGAGGCTGGCTTGATCGTTGTCACTGGACACTCTCCGATGGTCGCCGTTATTGTATATACAAATAGGCACGGAGAGGGACAATGCGCTGCGACACGCTATGGCACAACGCCAACCTGATGACCCTGGACGACGCCTCGGGCGGACTGGGCAGCATCCGCGACGGCGTGATCGCCGCCCGCGACGGCCGCATCCTGCATGTCGGTCCGGCAGCGGACGCACCTGTATTTGATGCCGATACCCGCATCGACTGCAATGGCCGCTGGATCAGCCCCGGCCTGATCGACTGCCACACCCATCTGGTTTATGCAGGCAACCGCGCCAACGAGTTCGAGCAGCGCCTGCAGGGTGTTAGCTATGCGCAGATCGCCAAGGCCGGTGGCGGCATCGTTTCCACAGTCAGCGCGACCCGTCTGGCCGACGACGCTGCCCTGATCAAGGCCAGCCTGCCTCGGCTGGATGCGATGCTGGCCGAAGGCATCACCACCATCGAGATCAAATCCGGCTATGGCCTGACCCTGGCCGACGAGCGCAAGCAACTGCGCGTAGCGCGCGCGTTGGGCGAATTGCGCACGGTGGAGATCGTGCCGACCTTCCTCGGCGCGCATGCAGTGCCGCCAGGCCACGAGGCACAGGCTTACATCAACGAAGTCTGTGCAGTAATGATCCCGGCTATCGCAGCCGAAAGCTTGGCCGAGGCGGTCGATATCTTCTGCGAGAACATCGCGTTCTCGCCGGCGCAGGCGCAACAGGTTTTCGATGCCGCCAAGCAGCACGGACTGGCAATCAAGATCCACGCCGAGCAGCTGTCCAACCAGCACGGTGCGGAGTTGGCTGCACATAATAGTGCGCTGTCCGCTGACCATATCGAACACCTGGACGAAGCCGGCATTGCTGCGATGCGCGTGGCTGGCACCGTAGCTGTGCTGCTGCCCGGCGCTTACTACTTCACCCGCGAGACGGTGTTGCCACCCATCCAGGGCCTGCGCGATGCGGGCGTACCGATGGCCTTGGCCACCGACTGCAACCCTGGCACCTCGCCGCTGACCAGTCCGCTGCTGACGATGAACATGGGCGCCACCTTGTTCCGCATGACTGTGGACGAGTGCATCGCCGGCTTCACCCGCGAAGCCGCACGCGCGCTGGGCCGCGCCAACCGGGTTGGCAAGCTGGCTGCAGGCATGGACTGCGATCTCGCCATCTGGGACATCGACGCACCTGCCGATCTCGTTTACCGGATCGGTTTCAACCCGTTGCATGCCCGCGTCTGGCGCGGACAAACCGTCTGAACTCCCCGCTTCAATCTCCCACGTTGAATCTCGCACTTTGAATCTCGCACTGCTGGAGCACGCATGAGCACTACCTTGACCCTCCTCCCCGGCCACGTTCCGTTGGCACAATGGCGGCAGATCTATCGCGGCGCCGATGTGCGCCTCGACGAATCCGCCCAAGCCGCAGTGTTGCGCAGCGCGCAGGTGGTAGATGCCATCGTCGCCAAGGGCGAGCCGGTGTATGGCATCAATACCGGCTTCGGCAAGCTGGCCAGTGTCCGCATCGAGCGCGAAGATCTGGCAACCCTGCAGCGCAACATCGTGCTGTCGCATGCCGCCGGTGTAGGCGAGCCAATGCCGGTCGATGTCGTGCGGCTGATGATGGCGCTGAAGCTGACCAGCCTGGCCCAGGGCGCCTCGGGCATTCGCCCGCAGACCTTGGCGCTGCTGGAAGCAATGTTGCAGAAGGACGTAGTGCCGGTGGTGCCCTGCCAGGGTTCGGTTGGCGCTTCCGGCGACCTCGCACCGCTGTCGCATCTGGCCAGCGTGATGATTGGTGTCGGCGAGGCTTTTGTCGGTGGTGTCCGGATGCCGGCCGAAGCCGCGTTCGAGCAGGCCGGGCTGAAGCCGTTGGTACTGGGCGCGAAAGAAGGCCTGGCGCTGCTCAATGGCACCCAGTACTCAACCGCTTATGCACTGGCCGGTCTGTTCGAGATCGAAGTGGTTTTCCAGGCTGCACTGGTTACTGGTGCATTGTCGGTGGAAGCCGCCAAAGGCTCCGATACGCCGTTCGATCCGCGCATCCATAGCATCCGCGGCCAGCGCGGACAGATCGCCACCGCCGCTGTGCTACGCGAACTGATGCAGGGCTCGGCGATCCGTGAATCGCATCGAGACAACGACGTGCGTGTGCAGGACCCTTACTGCCTGCGCTGTCAGCCGCAGGTAATGGGCGCTGCGCTGGATGTGATGCGTCAAGCGGCCACCACGCTGGAAATTGAAGCCAATGGCGTCTCCGACAACCCACTGGTGTTCACCGATACCGGCGAAGCACTGAGCGGCGGCAACTTCCACGCCGAGCCGGTGGCATTCGCAGCGGACATGCTGGCGATGGCGGTCTGCGAGATCGGCTCGATCAGCGAGCGTCGTACCGCGATGCTGGTGGATCCTGCGTTGTCTGGCCTGCCAGCCTTCCTGACCCCGAAGCCGGGCCTGAACTCCGGCTTCATGATTCCGCAGGTCACCGCTGCGGCACTGGTGTCGGAGAACAAGCAGCGAGCCTACCCGGCCAGCGTCGATTCGATCCCGACCTCGGCCAACCAGGAAGACCATGTATCGATGGCCGCGCACGGCGCACGTCGTCTGATCGCGATGGCCGAGAACGCTGCCAACGTGATCGGCATCGAGTTGCTCGCTGCAGGCCAGGGCTGTGATTTTCATGCGCCGCTGCGTTCGAGTTCGGCATTGGAGCAGGTGCGTTCGACCTTGCGCGCGCAAGTGCCAACCTTGGTAGACGATCGTTACTTCCACCCGGACATGGTGGCTGCGACTGCATTGGTGCGTGCTGGGGCACTGACGGCCGGGCTGGGTGTGCAGTTGCCGGGTGTTGATGTGACTGACAAGGCCTGATCGAAGCGTATGCAGAGCTGCTGGCTAACGTTGGGGCTTTATCGCGAAGAGCGCCCTCACCTGCCCTCCGGGCATCCTCTCCCGCACGCGGGAGAGGCGACAGCGAGCAGCGCTGCAATCTGCCAGACCAAGCACAGTTCGCCGCAAGCCACGATGCAATCCCTTCTCCCGCTTGCGGGAGAAGGTGGCGCAAAGCGCCGGATGAGGGAAGTTGTTGACCTTCACCGCGTAAAGCGCCCCCTTCTGCCCTTCGGGCATATTCCCCCGCTACCAAGGGAAGACAGAAGCCCACCCTGCCACAGGAACCTCCATGACGAACTCCACTGACTGGCTGCAGATTCACCACGGTCACGCTCCGCTGATCGTCAGCTTTCCGCATACCGGCACCGAACTGCCGGCATCGCGCGTCGGCCACTTCGTATCTCCGTGGTTGGCACGCCGCGATGCCGACTGGTGGGTGCACGAGCTCTACGCCTTTGCCAAAGCGATGGGTGCGACGACGGTACGCACCGCGATCTCGCGCTCGCTGATCGACGTCAATCGCGACCCCTCCGGCATCTCCCTGTACCCAGGCCAGAACACCACCGGCCTGTGCCCACTCACCACCTTCGACAACCAGCCGCTATACCGCGCCGGGCACGAGCCCGACGAAGCGGAAATCCAGTACCGGCGCGAGACCTGGTTCGATCCTTACCACGCAGCTATCGCTGCCGAAATCGAACGCTTGCGCGCAAAACACGACACGGTTGTCGTCTACGACGCGCACTCGATCCGCTCCCTGATTCCGCATCTGTTCGAAGGCGAACTGCCGCAGTTCAATATCGGCAGCGCCGGCCCCAGCGGCGCGCCGGATACCTCCTGCGACAACGCACTGACTGACGTGGTCGAGAACCTGTGCGCCATGAGCGGCATGTCGCACGTGCGCAACGGCCGCTTCAAAGGTGGCTGGGTCACCCGCCACTACAGCAACACCGCCAACGGCGTGCACACCCTGCAGATGGAGCTGGGCTGCCGCGGCTATATGCACGAACCCGCCCCCGAGGACGTGGACGAGCACAGCTGGCCCACGCCCTACGACCCCGAACACGCAACCCCCGTCCGCAACACCTTGCAGCAAGTGCTTGGCGCTTGTCTGGAATTTGCTACCAGGAGAAATGCATGACCCGTCACGACCCCTCCCGCAACCCGCGCGCACCTCGCGGCAACACGCTCAACTGCAAATCCTGGCAGACCGAAGCGCCGTTCCGCATGCTGCAGAACAACCTCGATGCGGAAGTTGCAGAAGACCCGACCTCGCTGGTGGTCTACGGCGGCATCGGCCGCGCCGCACGCGACTGGGAAAGCTACGACAAGATTCTGCACACGCTCAAGCGCTTGGACGACAACCAGACCCTGCTGGTGCAATCCGGCAAGCCGGTTGGCGTGTTCCCTACCCATCCGGATGCACCGCGCGTGCTGATCGCCAATTCCAACCTGGTGCCGCACTGGGCCAACTGGGAGCATTTCAACGAGCTCGATAAGAAGGGCTTGATGATGTACGGGCAGATGACCGCCGGCAGCTGGATCTACATCGGCAGCCAGGGCATCGTCCAGGGCACCTACGAGACCTTTGTCGAGATGGGCCGCCAGCACTACGGTGGCAGCCTGAAGGGCAAATGGATACTCACTGCGGGTTTGGGCGGCATGGGTGGCGCGCAGCCGCTGGCCGCGTCGCTGGCAGGCGCCAGCAGCCTGACCATCGAATGCCGCCAGAGCAGCATCGATTTCCGCCTGCGTACCCGCTACGTCGACGAACAGGCCAGCGACATCGACGACGCACTGGCACGTATCGCCAAGTACACCGCCAGCGGTGAAGCCAAGTCGATTGCTTTGCTCGGCAATGCCGCCGAGATCCTGCCGGAACTGGTACGTCGCGGCGTGCGTCCGGACTGCGTCACCGACCAGACCAGCGCCCACGATCCGGTACACGGCTATCTGCCGATCGGCTGGAGCGTGGAGCAATGGCTGGCCGAACAGCAGGCCAATCCGGAGAAGGTCCGCGATGCCGCCAAGGCGGCGATGCGCGTGCACGTCGAAGCCATGCTCGCCTTCCATGCCGCAGGCATTCCGACCGTTGACTACGGCAACAACATCCGTCAAATGGCCTTCGACGAAGGCTTGAAGAATGCCTTCGACTTCCCCGGTTTCGTGCCTGCGTATGTGCGTCCGCTGTTCTGCCGCGGCATCGGCCCGTTCCGCTGGGTTGCACTGAGTGGCGACCCGGAAGACATCTACAAGACCGATGCCAAGGTCAAGGAAATCATCGCCGATGATCCCAGCCTGCATCGCTGGTTGGACATGGCACGTGAACGCATCGCCTTCCAGGGCCTGCCAGCGCGCATCTGCTGGGTTGGCCTGGGTCTGCGTCACAAGCTCGGCCTGGCCTTCAACGAAATGGTTCGCAATGGCGAACTGAGCGCGCCGGTGGTCATTGGCCGCGATCATCTGGACAGCGGCAGCGTCGCCTCGCCCAACCGCGAAACCGAATCGATGAAGGACGGCTCCGATGCGGTCTCCGATTGGCCGCTGCTCAACGCCATGCTCAACGTCGCCGGCGGCGCCACCTGGGTCAGCCTGCACCACGGCGGCGGCGTTGGCATGGGCTACTCGCAGCACTCCGGCGTGGTCATCGTCTGTGACGGCAGCGAAGCCGCCGACCAGCGCATCGCCCGCGTGCTGTGGAACGACCCGGGCACCGGCGTGATGCGCCATGCCGATGCCGGCTACGACATCGCCATCGACTGCGCCAAGGAGAAGGGATTGGACCTGCCGGGCATCCTCGGCTGATCCAGCGCCCCCAGGTTGCGACTACAGCGGGCAGGCCATTGGCCTGCCCGCTGTGTATTCAACATTGCATGGCTTCTGGTCCCGGCCTGCAGAAACACTCAGCCGCGGCGTCCGCTCAAGCCATAGCGGCCACCACCGGTGACCACCAGCAACAACAACCCGCCCGCGATGGACAGGTTTTTAAGGAACTGGATCAGGTTCATGGCTCTGTCCGCACCCTCCATCGTCCAGAACGGGTGGCCAAGAACACTCGCACCCAGCGCAAACAACGCGAGCAACAGGCTCAATGGGCGCACCCACAGCCCAAGCATCAACGCGATCCCGACAACCAACTCCATCGCCACCGCAATCAGCGCCGCCAGTTGTGGCATAGGCGCGTGCAGCGAATCCATATACCCCACCGTAGCCTGGAAATCGCTCAGCTTTCCGAAGCCCGAGTACGCAAAAACCAGCGTCATCGCGATGCGTACAAACAGGATGATTCCATCGCGATTATGTTCTACCAGCCTATCCAACATGGCATTGCTCCCACGTTCTGCACCGCATGGCAGCCGATCTGGCCGCCGTCCTTGAATGCGCCCCTGCCCGCGCTCACCAGCCCGCTTGTTACCTCCGTTCGAACGATGTGCTATTGAAGGCCATCGTCACAGCTATGGTCCTCACATGCGCGGCTTGCTTGTCGTTCTTCTATTGCTTTGTGCGGGAACTACCTCAGCACAGAACTTATCGGCCGTTGCGCCTGCGCGGCAGCATGATCACGCGATCGATGCGGCCATGCCTGAATTGGCCCAGGCCACTCTGGCCAGTCACCAGCACGCTGACCCGCAACGTCTCCTCGACAACCGCTTCCGCCTGCAACTTGTAGCAGGCGAGTACGCGCAGGCGATAGAGAGCATCCACCAGCTGCGTGCACTGCGCAAGGGTCCGTCACAGCAACCACCGCTGTACCTGCAGTACGAGGTGTACGCCTCGGCCAAGCAACTGCAGCGCGATGAACGCATCAGCTTTGCCGATGCGTGGAATCGCAGCTTCGCGGCGCACTTTTCGCAGCTGGACGATGTCAGTGCGCTCAGGGCCGAGTATTCCTTTGGCAGCAACCTGCAACGTTTACGCGCCGATAGAGACAGGCAAATCGATGGCGCCGGCAATCTCAATGCGTTGAGCGAGGAACAAACCATCGCGCTGCTCCGCGCATGGCAGGTTCACAGCGCCTACGCTGAGTTTCTTCCCTTGGTGGCGCAAGCGATTGCCGAAGACGATGCGCGCCGCTACCGCATCGATCGCAATGTCACGGTCACCACCAGCGATGGCGCGCGCATCTCTGCCATCTCCGTGTATCCAGCCAAAGCAAGCAAACTACCGGTGTTGCTCACCTTCACCATCTACGCCAATGACGAGTGGGCGTGGTTGGATGCAAAAACCATGGCTGCGCACGGCTACGGCAGCGTTGTTGCTTACAGCCGCGGCAAGGGGCGCAGTCCTGATCCAATCCGTCCTTTCGAACACGATGGCAGCGATGCAGCCGCGGTAATTACCTGGGCTGCTGCACAGCCCTGGAGCAACGGCAAGGTCGGCATGTACGGCGGCAGCTACAGCGGTTTTACCCAATGGTCGGCGCTCAAGCAGCGACCTCCAGCGCTCAAGGCCATCTCCACCTCGGCAACCACCGCACCCGGCATTGACGTGCCGATGGAAGGCGGAATCTTTCTCAATTTCATCTATCCGTGGCCGTTCTACACAACCAACAACAGCGCGCTGGACGACGCCACTTATGGTGACAGCGAACGCTGGAGCACACTCAACAGCCGCTGGTACGGCAGCGGCCAAGCGTATCGCGAGCTGCCGAAGCTGGACGGCGTTCGAAACCCTTTGTTCGAACGTTGGCTGCAGCATCCAACCTACGATGCTTACTGGCAGGCAATGATTCCGCAGGGGCGCGAGTTCGCCGATATCGGCATCCCGGTGCTGGCGACAACCGGTTACTTCGACGGCGCCCAGATCGGCGCCCTGCACTATTTCCGTGAGCACCTGAAGCAGCGCCCGGACGCCGATCACACACTGCTGATCGGCCCCTATGAGCACTTCACCATGCAGACCGGCGTGCCGGAACAGGTGCAGGGCTACCGCCCGGAGCCGGTGGCGCGCATCGACTTGCAGGCGTTGCGGCTGGCATGGTTCGACCATGTGCTGAAAGGCGCCGCCAAACCCGCGTTGCTCAGCGATCGCGTCAACTGGCAGGTGATGGGAAGTAATCGCTGGCGGCATGCGGCAACGCTGGATGCCATGCCAACGCGGCAACAGCGCCTCTACCTGGTGCCGGGGAGCGATAGCACTCAACAACTGGCTGTGGAAGCTGCCCCGGTACGCAGCAGCCTGCAGCGCGTCGATTTTCGCGACCGCAGCGATGCGGGTTGGCAAGCGCCACGCGACGTCATTAACCGGACGCTTGACCCGCATGCCGGGCTGGTCTTCCGCGGTGAGCCGCTGACGCGGGAAACCGAACTGGCAGGCGCGTTCAGCGGCATACTCGATTTCAGCCTCAACAAGCGCGATGCCGATGTGGCGCTTGCCATCTACGAGCTCACCGCCGATGGCCAGTATCTCGATCTCGCCTACTGGCTGCAGCGGCTAAGCCATGCGCAGGACCCGAGCCAACGCCAGCTTCTGAAACCCTCGCAACGTCATCGCGTGCGCATCAGTGATAGCCGCCTGATCGGCCGCAGACTCGCCGCGGGGAGTCGCGTGGTGGTCACCTTGGGAGTGATCAAACAACCGGACCTGCAGCTCAACCTCGGCAGCGGCAGAGACCCCAGCGACGAGACGATTGCCGATGCGGGCGCGCCATTGGAGATCCGCTGGCATGGCAGCAGCCATATCGACCTGCCCGTTCGCGATTGAAGACCAGCGCTTGCGTTGAGTGCCCTGCGAAAAGTGCGGACATTCGCAGCAATTGCCACAGATGTTCAGATACTTCCTGTAGCCAAAGCGCAGGAGTGGGTCCCGACGATTGCTGAATGAACTCAGCCAGGGCTGGGCCATTCCAGACCTGCAACCGGCCTCTACATTCTCTTGCCCATCGCCGGGCTAGAATCGACCGGTAGCCCACAATGAGATTTGCCATGCTGGATCAGGATGCCCTGCTGGCCCCGATTGACGGACACGCTGCGACCGGTGAAGACCTGTCGTTCTCCGTCGAGTTTGATCGGATCATCGAAAACCGTCGCGCCGACGACCCTACCCTGGACCAGGGGGCGTGGCAGACCGACATCAAATACGCCGACTGGGGCAGCGTGCTGCGCGACTGCAACCAGTTGCTGCAGACCCGTACCAAGGACCTGCGGCTGGCGGGCTGGCTGTGCGAAGCAGCAACCCAGCAGGATGGCTTCAACGGCCTTGCTGCGGGCTTCCGGGTCACCGCAGGCCTGTGCGATCGCTATTGGGATGATGTGCATCCCGTAGCGCACGACGGCGACTACGAAGAACGCATCGGCAACCTGAGCTGGCTACTGACCAATACCTCGCAGTGGCTGCGTGCAATCCCCATTGCCGTCGCACCGCAGGGCCGCTTCAGTCTGGCTGATTTCGAACATGCGCATGCCAGCAACGGCGACCATTCCGATGGCCGCCCGAGCCTGGACGTTCTCGAAGCGGCGCGCCGCAGCACGTCACACGATGTCTATCGGCAGCTGGTTGCGGCCCTGCCCGACTGCAGCCAAGCGCTGGATGAGCTGCAGGCCGCCGTGGACAGCCGCCTAGGCATGGATGGCCCCAGCTTCAGCGCGGTACGCGAACAGCTGGATCACCTGCAGCGCACGGTTCGGCGGTTTGCCCGCGAAGCCGGCATGTTGCTCGATGGCGAAGTGGATGACCCCGCTGATGATGCTGGCGACACCTTCAACGCGTCCACCGCTGCTACCGAGCCAACAATGAACAGTGCCGCGCCACGCGGCCCGGCAGGTGCCCCGACCAGCCGCAAGGAAGCCTTGGCACAGTTGCGTCAGGTGGCCGAGTTCTTCCGCCGCACCGAGCCGCACAGCCCTGTCGCCTATCTGGCCGAGAAGGCCGCCAATTGGGGCGAGATGCCGCTGCATGTCTGGCTGAAGCGCGTCATCAAGGACCACACGACCCTCGAGCAGATGGAAGAAATGCTCGATGTCAAAAACGAAAACGACGGGCTTTAAGCCCGTCGCTCTCTTTCACAACTGACAAAGCGCTTTTACTGGATCTTGAACTCGATACGACGGTTGCGCGCGCGGCCGTCGTCGGTGACGTTGTCGGCCACCGGCTCATCCGGGCCTTTTCCAAGCACGTCCATATGCGTGCTGGGAATGCCCTTGGACATCATGTAACTCTTCACTGCAGCTGCACGCGCATGGCTCAAGGACAGATTGGATGCGCGCTGCCCCACATTGTCGGTATGGCCAATGATCAGGAAGCGGCTGTCCGGCATCTGCGCCATCTTGGCGACCATCTCGTCGAGGATGCTCATACCGAATGGCGTCAACCTGGCGCTACCGCTCTGGAATTCGATGATGCGGTTGGCCAGCGTCTGATCCAGCACGCCCTGCTGTGAACCCACCTTCAAGGCATTGTTGACCGTGTAGCTGGTGTTGCTGGCGAGGCTGAGATCACTGGCCACCTGCTGACGCAGGGCTTCATTGGCCACCTCGCCGGTGACGCGTACAGATTGGCCGTTGACCTCGAGCTTGCCCGGCGACACGCGCTTGAGCCCGGGATTGATCATTCCGGCAACGTAGTCACCCCAATTGGGCGGCGTGGCGATGCTTTCGACCTGGATACGATCCACAACGCGTTCTGCGCCATATACCGCTCGCAGATTGTTGAGCAATTTGGCCTTGGTGGTCTGATCAGGTACCACACCCTCGATTATCACTGGCCGCTCTGCAGCCGAGGGCGCCGTCACGGTTGCCGACGGCGCGGTCTGCGCGAACACAGGCGTGGCCACCAACATCAACGCAGCGATATAGCTAACTTTGAACAAATGCATCGTCAGGTTCCCAGGAAGGTCTCGCCAAACAGCCGACGCGCAGTGACCAATGCAAGGTCATCACGTTCGAGGAAGCTGCCGAAGCGGTTCAAGTTGTAGTCGCCGTGCAGGTAGTCGTCCACCCACTCCGAATGCTGCAGGTGAATCAGGTAGTCGCCAGCTTCGGACGGATCCAAGGCCGCGCGCAGCACCATGCGATCCGCGCCATTGAAGCCGATCACCATCGTCGGCTTGGCATCATTGCGGATCAGCACCGCCAGCTCGAAGTCACCCCGGCTGACGAAGCTGGACACCAGGTCCAGCCAGAACGCGGCCACCAGCGGCCGGTAGGCCGGGTCGCGTACCAGCGGCAGCACCAGTGCCTTGTCGATGTTCACCTCGCCACCGCTCAACACGGGCTGCAACAGCAGACCCAGTGCCGGCAGCATCTGCCGCAACGAAACCTCGCCATGCCCAGCCTCACGCAGGCGTTGTTCGAAGCTGGCGATGGTTGTGCCTTCAAGGAAGTCCTGGAAGCTGGCGTTGTAGTCGGCCGGATCGGTGCTGATGCTGAAGCGAGCATCAGACAGCTGGCTCAGCGCCTGCGTTGCATCGGCATCTTCGTTGGCCTGCCGAGCCAGACGGGCCAGCCCCGACCATGCGTTGGACAATGCCAACGGGCTGCGGCCGATGAAGGGCAGCGGCTCGGGCGCCTCCAGTCGCAGTGCTGAAAGCAGCGGGAAGCGCCGCTCAGAGGCATCGCGACTGGCAAGGAAATGGCCGCACACCAGCATCTTGCTGCGCGAGCCGAGGAAGGCGTAATTGATCTCCGGCGCCTCGTCGTAACGCTGCTTCCAGTCCGGGCTTTGGCTCAGCAGCTCCAAGGATTCGCCAGCCCAGCGATCAAGCCAGCCAAGCAACTGGTGGTTGTCGGCGGCGCGCACGAAGTCACCGCGCGACGGCACCTTTCCGAAGTAGGAAACCCCGGCGCTGACAACGCGGCTCATCGTGCACCTCCCGCGGCCTGCTGCGGCGCGGCTGGCGCGCTCGCAGGTGCTTGCCCTTCGGGTGTAACCGGAGCAGCAGCGGCGACAGGTACGCCACCGGCCACCCGCTCCGGCAACTGCAGGCCACGCTGCCAATCACTGCCATCAGAACCCGTGCCAGCACGGCGCACCACGCGCATCTCCACGGTCACGGCAACGCCGCTGCCTTCCCAGGTGATACGGCTGGAATCATCAAGCCGTTCGTACTGGCCTTCGGACATCAGGCGTTTGAAGCCGTTCGAGCCCGGTGCATTGAACACCTCCACCGTGCGCCCATCACCAGTAACCGCCGAAATCTTCACCCCAGGAATCTGGCCTGCGTTCGGGTATTGCATGGTGGTCCACTGCGGCGGTGTGTTGCGATAGCGCAGCTGCTGGCCATCAATCTCGATGGTGTATTCCACCGCACCGGTTGCAGGCGACGGCAACAACTCAAAGATAGTCGTGTCCTGGGCAGCGCCTGCACCCGCGCCACTTACCCAATTGCCATAGTTGGCGACCAGTTCGGAAGACAAGTTGATACCGATACCTGCCCAACGGCGTGCTTCAAGCAAAGGACCACGCTGGATGACCAAAGCCCCCATCGCATCCTTGTTGAAGGTGGCGATGCTGCCGCTGGCACCGAAGATGGCAGCGATGTCGCTGGCGGCTGCATCCACATCCGAGTTCAGGTTGAACGGATACTGCTGGCCGATGCGCGCCTTGAAGGGATCATAGACCTGGGCCTTCCAGGTCTTGTTGACCTCATCCTCGGTCGGCAACACCAGGGCCGCAAAGGTCTGCGTCAACGGACGCAACAACAACGGACGCAATGCCTCGCGCTGCTTCTCGTCCAGCCCGTTCAATACCTGCTCGTCGACCAGCGCCAAGGCAACGCTCAGCTCGGAGCCCTCATTGCTGAAGGTGTCCTGCATCAGCTTGCGTGCACCAACGCCCACGTCGCCTTGCGACTTGATGGCGTTCAAGCGTGCCCGCAGCTTGCCCAAGGTATCAAAGTAGGCCGAGATTACCGCCGGCTGATCACCGCGCGGCATTGTCAGCCGTGCGATGCCTTCAAACGCCTTGCCAATCGGCCCCACCGGCGCGGCAGCGGCGGCCGCCGCCGGGTCCTTGCGCAGGATGGTGCGCTGGAACCAGGCCACGAAGCCCTTGCCGGACTTGCTGGAACGCGCCTGTGCAGGCGGGTTGTCCCAGATGGTTTCCTCGTTGATCTTCTCAAGCAAGGTACGCAGCGGCGAGTTGCTGGCATCACCAAGGCGGTTGATGCGCGCCGTGGCCTCGTCGAAGGTATTGAACTCGGCAACACTCAAGCCGGCAACGAACTTGCCCCACTCGCGCGCGTACTCCTGCTTGTACATCGTGACCAGCTCACGCGACACGTGTTCCGGGCTGCCGGCCAGCGACAGGTCGCTTTGTTCGGTCGTGCCCAGCACCCAGTCGGTGGTGCTCAGCTGGGTATTGGCCGCTTCCTTGATCGCGTCCTGAACATAGTCTTCCCAGGCCTTGCGGCTGAAGGCGCCGGAGATGGCATAGCTGCCATTGATCAGGCGGGCATTGCGCTCCTCGCCCACCAGACCATCCACCGTCACCGTGCCAAAGCGCGCACCAGCACGCGCCTTGATCTGCGCGAAGACGCGCTCCATCGCCGGCTGGCCCTTCATCACCTGCGACAAGGCCTGGCGCGAATCGGTGACCAGCGTCACCTTGTTCTGCACCTGCGGCCAGCCCGGTTTACCGGCCTGCGCCACATAGAAGGTCATCAGCTTTTCGGCGGCCCGCACCATTTCCTCGCGGCTCATCTGGCCACGGTTGGCTTCCAGCCAGTTGCGCCAGAACAGTGTCAGCTGCTGCGACAGATGTGCGCCTTCCACGTACTTGGGATTGCCCAGCATCAAGTAGGTCTTGAGCGCGTTGTAGGCGTCGTTGGTGCTGGTCGGCGATGCGTTCTGGTACAGCGTCTCGCTCTCCGCAGCGCCTGCGTTGGCCTGGCCGAGCTTGTCGCGCTCGGCAACCACCTGCCCAAGATAGTTCTCGAGGTTGGAAACGGTGGGGGCCAGCATTACCTGCTGCATGCCGTGGTTGTACTCACGCAGCAGCTTCTCGCGGATCGCGTCGCCTTGGTACAGGCCGAGGCTGGTGGTGATGCCGCCTTCCTTCTTATAGCGGTCCAGCTGTTCCATGCGGTCCTGCAACAGCAGCAGCGCATCGACGCGGGACTTCAGATCCATGCGGTCCTTCTGCACGCGCACGGCCTGGTCCAGATCCTTGGTGGCATTGGCCACCAGCTGCGCATTGGTGGTGTAGGACCAGGTCCACAGGCCAAGCCCGAGCGCCAGCACACCCACCGCGCCTAGGAAAACACCGTAGCGCAGGCGGTTCTGGTGCGGACTCGCGTACTGCCGTACCAGATCGCGGTCAGCAAAGATCACCTTGCGGAACAGGTCCTTCAGGAAGAAGGCAGTCTGCCCGCTTGGTGCTTCGTCCACGTTCGAACCGCGTTGCAGGCCAAACTGCCTGCCCACGCGCTCGGACGCGTGATGCACTGAGCGACCCTCCTGCAGCGCACTGCTGAAGTAGAAGCCACGGAACACCGGCTTGAACTGATAGGGGTTGTCTTCGAACAGAGTGGCGATGAAGGTCCGCAGCGCGGGCTTGATGCCAACGAACTCCAGCGGCAAGGACAGCAGGCCCGGCGATACTTCGCGCCCGCGCTGCATCGCCATGTGCGTCAGGCTCATTTCCTTGATGCCGTCGGCCAGCTCGTCGAAATGCTTGTCGAAGGCAGTCAGCGCATCACCCTGCTGCAGCACATCAGCCGGCAACGTCGCGCCCCAGACATTCTCGCGTTCGCCCGGATCCAGATTGCCAAAGAATTCGCTGAAGCCGGCAATCAGGTCGGCCTTGGTGAACAACACATACACCGGAGCGAACACCTCCAGCTGCTCGGTGACTTCCTGCACACGCTGGCGCAGGTTCTTGGCCAGCTCCATCGCAAACTCGGGCTTGCTGCCAGACAGCTCGGCAATGCTCACCGCGATGATCACGCCATTTATGGGTGCGCGCGGACGGTTCTTCTTCAGCAGCCCGAGGAAGGTCAGCCACTCCATGCGGTCTTCGGTACTTACCGAATAACGACCGGCCGTATCCAGCACGATTCCGTTGGTGGTGAAGTACCAATCGCAGTTGCGGGTACCACCGATGCCCTGGATGACATTGCTGCGGTTGTCCTCGAACGGGAACTGCAGCCCGGAGTTGAGGATCGCCGTGCTCTTGCCCGCTGCCGGGTTACCGATGATCACGTACCAAGGCAACTCATACAGCGCAGCTTTGCCTTTGAGCATACCCATCCGCGAGGACTTGATCTGCTTCACCGCATCCAGCATGCGCTTGCGCAGGGCCTCGGTATCGGCACGCTGCGACGGTTGCGCGTTGGCCACGGCCTTGTCGGCCTCGCCCTGCACCATCGCCTCCACACGCCGCGCCGCGCGCCGCGCCATGATCCGCTTGATGATCCAGACGATCAGCGCAATGACCAACAGCGCTGCAAGCACGATCGCCGCCCATATCCCGATCTGCCTGGCCTCGGCCTCACCGTATTTGGCCAGCCCAGCGGCGCCGATAAGACCAATCACCATCCACAAGCGATAGTCGCGCAGGTAGTAGCTGAAATTGCTCAAACTCATGCAAGGAATCCAGGGTTCAGGAGACTGCCGGCATTGCAACCGCCAGCGTCGGGGAAGGAAGCGGCTCTACGAGGCCAAACAAACGTTGCTGCGCGTCGGCAACGCCCAGCAACACAACTGCCTCGGACTGGCGCTGCAGCTGCGCTTGGGCCAAAGCCAACAAGGCGACCGGCAACACCGGGCCGAGCTCACCAGAGCACAATGCCAGGGCAAGGCTCTGTGAACTGAAATCAAGATCAGGGTTGATCGCAGCCGTGACTGCCGCTGTATCAACCAGCGATTCAGGGCGTTGATCGGAATCATGCATCACGAACTGCACCCGCGCCGCGTCGGCAAGCAAAGGCTGCAACCACTGCGTTGCCGCGCTGGCGAGCTGACGGCGGAGCTCTGCAGGACGCGTGCCGTGAACCGGCTCCAGACGCTCGAACTGCGGCCGCCAGAAACGAGCGGCACCCTCATCTGCGAGCTGGCTGCTGGCCAGCAACACACCAGCGGCACCCTCGCCCGGCACGTGACCATCGGCGTGTTGCGCGGTTGCCAGCAGGCCGCGCGCCAACCAGTTATTGATGACCGCAGCGTCTATCGCTGAATAGCAGGAAGCGATCAAATGCCAACGCGGTGTGCCCGAGCTCAAGGCATCCACAACCCGCTGCAGATGTGGCCACACATCACCGGAACGCTCGAACGCGCTGATGCGCACATCAAACCGTCGCGCATCCAACCCGGCCTGCAGCGCCTGTTCTTGCAGCCATGTCTGCGCCCAATGACGCAGACCGTCCGACCAGGATGGCGAAACGACGAGCTCCACGGTAAGAACATTCTCGACCCGATCTTCTTCGCGCCGACGCAGACCAGCAATCACAACTTCTTCACCACCAACAATTGCCGGCATCGCGCCATAAGCCGCGTCGAGTAATTGTTCGAGAACGGGCTGCAACAACGCCATCGCGCGCCGCTCATGGGCTGCGGTATCAATCGCTCCTTCGCGCTCAGACAACACTGCCCACTCGTCAAGACCAGCGACGGCACTCACACGAATCGGAAGATTGTTGGCGTCGCGGAAACGCGTGTCCAACTGCGGCCGTGGCAACGCCGAGGCGACGGCCAACACCGCGTTCGCATCGTTGCCCGCAGGCAGGTGAACGCTTCCTGCGGTGATTGCCACCGAGGAAACATGCGTGCCGCTGGACTCGACTGCAGCTGCAGGTTCGGCCTCTTCGGCATTCGCGCTGGCTGCAACCGCCTTGTCAACGCCACGTGAAAGCATGCCGCGCAGCATGTAGCCCGCACCGCTCAACCCCACCGGCAATACGCCGAGGTAGGCCAGCATCTGCATGCCATTGGGGGTGGTGCCACTGCTACGCCAGTACATGATGGCCGCTGCCCAGGTGGCGGCAAAGACCATCATTACGCTCCCCGCGTTCTTCAACCATCCTGCCATCAGTCGCTGTGCTCCATGCGCTGCTCCTGTACCGCGTGTTGCGCTCAGCCCAACCCAGTGCTGCTCTGTGTGGCCATCAACGTGGCCCCACATGCAGTGCGATCTCCGTCACGTGCTACAGGCTGCCCGTCGATTACGACGGTAGCGTCACCACTGATGATTGAAGTTGCCCCGTGCACCGCGCAGATGGCGCGGTCCCCGATGCGGGAAACCGGCTTTCCATTCACGTCTGTCTGGGCAGTGCCAGACACCACGCTACCACCATGACTTAACTTGTCGCCGACAACGATAAACGGTCGTGCCATGCATCACACTCCTTGATTCGCCGTGACCCAGTCTTTCCATCGCCCCTGTCCAACGGCGACCCGAGTCATCACCGGCGTACGATACCAGCACTTGTTCGCGCTTATAAGCCTTGGCGTCGCAGTTCATCACGCTTCGCGTTGCGTGCCACCTTGCATCGCGCCGTGGCCTCTACGTGCACATAGTCCTTGATGCTGCGCCAGTTGCCGCCCCAATCCAGACCTGCCTGTTCAGCAAGCTCGCCGTACAGAAAATAACCGCGCCGGGTCCACGGATCTTCCATGTCCCATTGCAGACGTCCGTCACGAATTGGCGCACTGTCCACACCCAAACCGTACTGATGACAGCTCTGCCAAGCACCGGCGCGGGTCGCCTTGCCACCGGCCATCAACTCGGCCTGTCGCTCGGGGCTGCGATAGCCTTCGATCAACACCATCTCGTAACCATACTGACGGCGCATGACTTCGTAGATAGCCAGAACGCGTTGCTGCAGATCCGGATCAATCTGGTTCCATTTGCGATCAGCAGTGACTATCTCTGGTCGCAGGCGGCGAATTTCAGTGGTCGTGAACACTTCCGGCGGCGGCGCAGGCGGCGGCGTCAGACGCTCACCACGCAGCAACTGCGCAACCATGGAGCCGGACTGGGCAAGATCATCACCGCGGAAATCAGACAGCACCACTGTCTGTCGTGACATCAGAATTATCACCGGAGGAATACACAGCAAGCCTATTGCGATGGTCAGCACGGGCCAGTGACGACGCAGCGTGCCACGTACACTCACAACCTCTTCACGAACCCCGCTGCGCACACGCGCAGCACCTGCGCCAGCGCGATCGCCTGCACGTCCCGCCCTTTGTCGCACTGCAACCCAACGCGCCCGCAGACGCGCAAACACCGGACCCAGCGACTCAGGGAACAACAGGCCCCAGCAAAGCAACGCAACAAGCAGCAACAGCACAATGGCTACAACGACAATTACAGTCACCGGTCCTCCATGACGACAATGCAGGTTGACGCATCGAGAGGCTTACTCTACAAATGCGCGTATTCGTCTCGGCACTAGCCGACTCAAACCAAGGGCTGGAAGCACTTGAATAATGGCGGAATAAATCGGCCGAGTCTGCTCTCAGGGGGAGCGCAGAACAACGGCCCGGCACCGAACACGGGCCGCATTCTCGCAGACATGGAAGGTCGACAGGTTGCCGCATCATCGCGCGCCACCAAAGACCACTCCCCCCAAAGCCGGCGTGTCTGGTGGTGGGTTGGTGCGGGTTGCGCACTGCTGCTTGCATTCACAAGCGCAACACTGTGGTGGCTCTCAAGCAGCCGCACACAGGACGATGCCGAGTACTCGTTGAACCCTGACGCAGTTCCAGATTCGTCTGCAACTTCTGTCACCGGACACCCCGATGCACCCGCAGCTGCAGGTAGCAATGGTGCCGCGATGATTGTTGATGCACCGGACACCACGGACGCAAACAGCCGCAATGCAGCCACGTCGGCGCAGGCGTTGCCGGCGACAGCAAGTACAACTTCAAGTGCAACGGCTGCAGCTCCTGCAAGAGAAGCGCGTGCGCAGCGCGCACCAGCAGCTGCACGCACCGCTGCAGGCAGCAGGACGCAGGATGAAAACCTGCTCGGCACGCTGCTGGGCATCATCAAGGAAGAAGAAAGCAAGAAGAAGAAAGCTGCTGCAGCGCCACAGCCTCAGACCATGGACGATCTGATCGCGAAGATCGAAGCAGACGACAAGAAGCGTGCCGATGACGAACGCGTCGCGTTCGAGCAGGTGGCAACGCGGAAGACTGCTTCAACAGAATCGACCATCCAGACCCAGCTGCGCGCCTGCCCTGGTGCGAACACCACCAAGGGTTTGGAGTGTCGCGCGAAGATCTGTGCAGGGGTACGTGGAAGGGATCCGGCTTGTCCTGCTATGTGATGGCGTGTGTGATGCGCTTGGGCATCGAAGGGAAGTCAGCAATTCCCGAACGACGCTGACTCAGCCATCGGGAGGCTCTGCACTGCTTCTCAACGAGCCCGCCTAGGCGGGCTTTTTCTTAAGCGAAGCAGGCATCGAACTACAAGGGGTCTGTACCGCCCCTTCCGCGCTTCCGCTCACGATGAAGCTGCCTCATTCTCGCCACTACGTCCGGGCGCTCACCAAACTGGTCGATGTATTCAGGCTCTTCCCAACGCCCCTCGTCATTTGGATCAAATCTACTCTCCGCAACGGTCGCGGGCGAAAAATGGGGCGTCGCACATGTTGCCATAACCAGCCAACGAGTTAGCGCCAATACCCCATACCAAGGAAACAGGAAGTGTCTTAAGGGAAACAACGACCTGCCAAGCAAGAAGCAGGTCCAGCGATATGAGTTCCTAAAGCTGTTCTTCATGGACAGCGTAACGATCTTATCCGACTCGTGAGCAACAGCATAATCGGGCCCACCGTCCATATACCTGTTAATAAATTCCCAGCGACCACGAACTCGCGAAGGATCGTCAGTGAAAGTCCCCACAGTAAACGTATCTACGATGATCCGATTTTTATCTAAAATATGGCGACGAAGGTCGCACAACTCTTTGTTTTGATTGCCCCAGCCCAAAAAGAAGAAGAGATCCTCACTTCCCCAGGAAACAACAACCTCGCCATTCGCGCCGTTATTCCTGAAAATATGAACCTTCCTCGTCAGCCTGTTGAATCTGATCGGATAATAACGGCATGCAAATAAGTCGTGCCGAAGCACCAGGTTCCAAAAAAAGTATACGAACCCGCCCATCAGCAATAAAAAAAGAACCACAACCGTGAACTCGGTCAATGTTGGATCCACCGGAAAAACCAAAACCACAGCGCAAATAGTAAGAACGGCGCCGAAAAGGCTAAGAGCACCTGCGGCGAATGTAGGGATGAAACCTTTCATTGAAAAGGTTCGATCCACGAAGTCCGCATATGTCGAGTTAAGGGATATCAGTGATGCGGAGTCATCTGGATGGAAATCACCGCCTACCCCCTGAGCAAGATGCTCTTTCTTTTCGACATTGAGTATCCCTCTCTCAGCCTCAAATTTTGGATACCAACCTGTCAACATATCAACTCACTCCATATGCACGCAAATACCCATCCGTCGCTTGCATAACTATCAATACAGCGTTGAAATTTACGAACCTCGACCAGCTATAGGAAGACCGCAATCGATTACGGAATCTCCAGTTAACAATACTGCTTCTGATACCGATTAATAGCGGAAATAGAAAGGACCGAGCGCTGGCGGATCATCCGGCCGAATAGAAGTCATAGTCTTCTTGCGCAAATTTATTTCCCCAGGGTTCTTCCAACCAACCGAAGTGAAAACAATCTCCGCCATTTTCACAAACGGAAGATACTTTCTTGAAACATTCCAACCAATAAGTGAAAAAATAGCGACAACCGCCAAAATAACTACACCAATAGTTACCATCAGCATAGGCAAATCCCCTCCACCACCTAGAACCCAGAAAAAAGCTAGCACGACATTAGTGACGATAACGACAGCCAATGACATCCACAGCAAACCCCTGATTGTGGTCTTAATATGCGCCGATCTACCGGACACAACGTGAGGGAAAAGAGCGATGATCCGGTCACGTGGACGAAGCACGGCGAATGCTCGCATGTAACCATCGGCCTCTTCCGCCACCACTTCAACCTCGTCTCCATCCTGAAATGGGTTCCCCCATAAAACCGCACGCACTTCCTCATCACCCAACTGAAAGGTCAGCGCAAAAGCCTCCTCGCGCATCTCTTCCATAGACATAGCCACCATCCCAGCAGCTAGCCCACTCAATCCGGCAGCAGCTGCCAGCGTTCCGGCAAGCGCACTGCGCTTTTGCAACTCCTCCCCCTGGAACGCGTCAACCGTTGTTACTTCAACTTTAAGGCTGCGCATGGTGCCCACCAGAACTCGCACCAATGACGTCGCTTCAGCATTCATCATTACCCTCCACCGGCATTCACGATTCTAACGTCGACAACTGCCGCTCCAAAAGCTTTAGTCTGCTCTTCGCTCGTCTTGTACTTTGGCTCACTGCCTCCGAATCCAATCATATTTTTTTCTCGAACCTTACCCAAGTAATTTCGCTCACACCAGATCTCCAGTTCGTTGGGCGAAAGAACCCAAACCAACCCTTGTAGAGCGACAACCGCGAGAGCCACCTCCCACCCCGCAAGGAATAGCACGCCCCTACCAACTCCAGTAAGCGCACCAGTTCGAATTGCTGCAGAAGATGCCGCCGTTCCCGCAGCACGTGCCGCGCGAGCTGCCGTTGCCGCCTCGATGCCATAACGTGCATTGGTCAACCAAATTGTTGTTGCCCCCCTCCCCGCCACTCTCTCAAGCAGGGGCGCCGAGTAAACGATAACCCCAAGTAATTGAGCGCCGGAGACAAACAAATTTATTATTGCCTTCGTGGCAAGGACCATACTAAGCTCCCACCTTTTTGCTCTCCCAGCCTCAATAAATTCGATGCCATCCTGAAAGGTTGCCAGAGAACTACTTATTCCTCCTAGAAGGCCACCAATAGTTTTAATCCGGGCAAAGCTCATACTATCCTTAGAGAGCAAAGTCTCACTCACCTTGGTTGCAACTGTAACTCCTGAAGATGCCAGCGACAGCCCGGACGACACTAAACTGACATAGTCTTTGGCTCGCTTATCAGACCGAAAAGCAAGATTCGTAAAATTTATTACCTCTAGAACAGCCGTAAGTCCGGCCAATCTAATTGGACTCCTTGAAGATTGAGTCAACCCCCTCCAACGCTCGCGCATTACATCAACTCCTCTATGCTGCTCCAAATCAGCTAGAGCTAGCATATTCGCATTCGCGCGAGTGCTAGAGTTTCCATAATAGTGCTTCACGCGATCCGAGTAGTAAGCCCGTATAGCTGGGAGATGCGCCGCTTCAGCCGTTATTAAATTGCTCGACTCCACCGGATCCATTAACGCGCGAATTGACAACACATGCTGGACCATGTATTCACCCAGCAACTTGTCACCCTTTTCAAGACGCAAAGCCTTCATCAAAAAATCGCCGGCGCCGACCACAAAATGATCAACACCTGCATTTTTCAACGCCCTCCCAACGAACGAGTCAGAATAAACATCCTTCTTAAGCTCCTCGTAGCGTTTGTAGTATCCAATAAATTTATTAAGACCAGCAGCGGCTGTTGTAAATACACTCCAGCCAGCACCTACAGCACCTAAAACTGCGCTTTTGTTATCATCTGCAGCTTTCAGATATGCGTTTAGCTCATCACAAGCATCATCTTGATTGAGCGCGATCGCGCGCCATAAAATGCTCCGCTTATCATTTACGCAAATATTGCGGGACTGTTCTTCCAGGTACTCTCGTCCAACATCGTCGGCCCCAAGCCCAACAATAGCTTCTGATATAGCAACTTCGAAATTAAACCCGCTCTTGATATCTTTGGTATCAAAATCCTCGAGTACGACTAGGAACAAGGGGTTAGAAAGCCACGCTTTAAGGGCGCGCGAACGAGGCACCACCAACGACATTGCGGCGGCAACCATCGCCTCATACAAATCTTTTCTTTGTTTGTGCGCGTCCCAATCTATTAGAGGCTTATACTTCTTCTCCCACCTATCTCGAGCGTCGCGCTGAAAGCTTTCCAGAACAGCTCTGGATTGTCCTGTCCAAGTCTGCGGCGTATCCATCACCCTCAAGCTGTCGTGGGCAGAAAACCGCCTATTAATTTCATCGCGTCTAGCATTTGGATTCAGATAATCATTATCCGCTGATAGACCCGAATGGCGCGCAATCGACGCATTACGTCGCTGTAGATATTCCGACCAGCCAACTTTTCCGTCACGAAAATCCAGGTAAATACTTCTATTCTCAGAAGTTATCGCCTTCTCACTCCCCCTTAAACCCTGGTCGACATACTCATCTCCATCGGCAACCATGCCGCGCAAAGCATCCCGGTTCGAACTTGCAAACTTATCTGCCATGACTGCAGCATTGTTGTGCTGAAGCACTACAATCTCATCGATGTACTCCTTTGCACTCAGTGCAAGCTCTTGCTCTTTTCGATATCTCGCAATATGGCCCAGCACATCATTCCTGTACCCATTTAGCTCATGAACGGCGCCAATTGGATCCCAAAGCTTTAGCAAGAGCGGAGTATAGGGCTTCTCCTGAGCCGCTCCTCCATGGCTGGCTGCCTTAATGATGTTGAAGCGCTTATCCAAAGGTCGCTCGCCGGTCGCGGCACCTAGAACCGAGTTCCGAAGGCTCCACGGATATCTTGTAGAGCTGCTATTGAGAACATCAGGATCGTAGCCGCCATCAGCAGTACTAACCGGCCTCGGCACGGATAGGTGGGGAAGATCCGCCGGCTCGGAGGACGGGTATGGGCGGTATTCCATTACGCTGACCAGCCTCTCCGCACTATCCAACGGCACCAAATCGCCCTTTTGCTCAGGACTAGCTATCCAGTTTTTTGGCTCGATATACTGCATGCGCTTTGCGCGCAACGTTGCGTCGCTTGCATACCGCTCTCTTGTGCGTTCAGTCCAAGGTTCTTGAGAGTAAGCAATCCATACTTTCTCACACAGTTCGGGACGTTGGATGACCAAGAACTCCATCCGCTCATGCGTGTGTGCCTTACGCGAGCAAGTAGGAAGCCCCCCTCCAACTATTCGCTCCGAGGCACCAATCGTTGCTCTAATCCATAACGTACCGTTCTCGGCAACGGCATAAGCCTCCCATTGGTTTGCACCAAAGGGACCGCCCCCCTCGTAGTACAGGTAAACCATGCCTTGTCGGAGAGTTCGCAATGTATAGGCGTAACCATGTTGGCCTATAGGAACGTCACAACCAGGGCTTTTCTCCTGCAAAATGCCTTGCCCAGCTGCGGTGCACGTCTTGGGCACCACTGCATATCGCACGGGAAGGATCGCAAGACCTGTGGTACGGCAAACATCACAGGGAACCTCTCCTGCCGCCCCTGGCGGTGGAACTCTAACTGTCGGAGCTGTAGGAATCCCCTTCGACTGCCTACTGGGCTCCACGACATTGACCGTAACATTCTCAGTCGGTGTTATCGTTTCACTCATAGCGCCACGTTCCTTGTGAATGAATTCATTCTCTTTGCCTCTTCGCCAATCAAACGCCACTCATCGTCGTCGACCTCATGAGCCAATCCGATATAGTCACTGTTCGAATCAACTCTCCGAACCATCCTCTCGACTTTCGGGTGATTCAAAATCTCGGGGCCGTACTGAAATATATGCCACGCGAAATAGTCCATATCGAGACGACCATGCAGGCCAAGCGCTAACGCAGTAAAAAGCGCCTTCGCCGCTTCGTCAAATGATTTTCTATCTGCCGAAAGTTTCTCGCGCTTTGCGCGAAGCCAAGCCTGATGGAGCGATCCAACCCCAGCCAAACGGCTCCATTGAATATCTGTCAATCGAAGCACAGAATGATTAGCACCGGCCGACTTGGCCGTTTCGCCGGATACTACGTGCAAATTCTGCCAAGGGTCGACAAAACACCACGAGCTGATACCACTGAGAAGGCCGATTCTCTGCTGTTCCTCAAGTACTGGCCAAAAAACCAAGCCAACAATCGGATCATAGAAACGCATCCATCGATATCTAGATGACCTAGGCGATCTGATAATCGCGGCAGCTCTGATCGCGCGCTCGACATTTTCGGCACTATCATTGGAGAAAATGAACGCGCAAACTCGCTGAACGCATCCACGACTCAAGGCATCAAGTTCTAGATCGTGATTAACCATTGCGCGGAGGGCATCCAGTATCTGCCAGTGCATACTTTTCTGGAGATCAAGATGTAGCAACAATGGATGTAATTCTGAAGGAAGCTTCGCGAGAGCAACAGACTTCACAACGACACAAGCGGAACCGCATAAATTATCAAACGCCTCCGCATCACCTCCTGCATCTGCAGAGCGCTGCATCAACACAAAACATCGCCCTCCAGCCGCAGCTGCAATTTTCGACAAACCATCAAACCAAGGCGAAACGTGGGCCTCTCCGCCGTCGCTTGAAGCAACAGCGCAGCTCATAGCCCAATCTCCACGAAAGCCTCTTGTCTCAGCACGGCGTTAGCAAGCCCGGGTTGGCAGCCTTGATAAACACCGCTCGCTTTCCGCACATCACCACTCACACTAGCCGGCCCCACCCAATCCCTCTGACTCGCCTTGAACTCAATCTTCCCGGGCGCGCCCAGCTCGATGTTGTCGCCCTCAATCCGGATGTAAGCACCAGCCGCAGTAGCCAGCAGATGCTTGCTCGGCGCCGCCATTTCGATATTGGCTTCGGTGCTGGCAATGCGGACATTGGTCTTCGCAGCGATCGTGGCCTGGTTCTTGTGCGCGCGTGCGCTTACCTTGCCTTGTGCTGCGTGCAGGGCGATGCCGCGCTCCTGATTGGGGCTGTCTTTCCTGCCCTCGCTGCCCACGGTGTAGAGCACCAGACCTTGCGCGACTGCCAGGCTCAGCGAGCCCTGCGTCATCCAGTTCAATGCGACACCGCTGCTCAGCAAGGTGTGGGTACCACTTACCCATGCTTGATCGGCTGGGGTCAGGCTCATCACGCCGGCTACGCCGCTGCCGAGTAGTACGGGCGCGCTCCAGCCGGGTGCTTCGCCGTCGCCGCCATTGATGCTGCCGGCGCTGCTGCCGCTATGCGTTGCTTTCAGCTGCTCCTGCAGTTCGGCCAGGGTTTGGTCGATGGGCAGTTCGGCAGGATCTTTGGGCAGCTGCGCTGTTTGATCAGTTGCGGAGTCGGCCAGGCTCTTGAGCAGGTCGTGGCCTTGCTGCAGCTGTGCGATGGCTTGTGGTGCTGCCATCTGCGGCGTGCCCTCCTCCGTTGTCAGCAGCAGGCCGCGACCGGCGCGCAGGCTGCCGTGTGCTTGGGTTGAAAGCTCGACGCCGAAACCGCGCTCGCCTTCGCGCACGTTATCGTCACCGCCTTTCAGGTGACCGAGGGTCAAGGTGGTATCGTGCTGCGTTGTCGACAGCTGGGCGCGGCCCTGCCCCGGCGTGTCGTCGAAGCGTAGCTGCTGGTAGCCGCCGGTGCCGCTTTGGCTTTCTGCCAGCGCCTGGCTCTTGAAGCCGGTAAACACGGCGGCGTGATCGTTGCCTTCGAACCATGCGGCGGCGTTGCCGGTGGCGTTGGCGCCACCGCTGTTCAACTTGTTGTGCTGTGCGTCCTGTTGGCCGCGGCCGTTATAGAGCGCGCCAACAATCACGGGGCGGTCGATATCGCCCTCCAGAAATGCGACCAATACTTCCTGGCCGCGCCGCGGCAGCACTACGCCACCCCAGTTGTCGCCGGCCCACGGGGTCATTACGCGCACCCAGGTCCAGGCATTGCCGCTGGCGGGCGCATTGTCGTCGCCGGCCGGGTGCGCCAAGCCGTTGCTGGCATTGCCGCCTCGCTGCCACGGGAACTGCACTTTGATGCGGTGGTCGCGGTCAGACAGCAAGGGATCGCCATCACTGACCACAACTGCACTCAAGGTGCCGGTCACGCTGGGCCGCGGGTGCAGGTGTACGCCATGCCCGTCTTCAGTCTGCGGGCGGTAGATGACCTCGGCCGGAATCACCGCGAACTGGTTGTCGTAGAAACCTGTGTTGATGTCATTACGGCCTGCACCATTACGGATGCCCGCCAATGCCGTTGGCAGCTCCAGTGCGCGCTGGTTGATCGGGCCAAGCGTCTGCTCAAGTGCATCGAATACATCAGCATCCAGGTTATTGCGGGCCTGATGTCGTACCGAGATACAGAGGAATGCAGCGTCCTCGGCTACCTGCGGGTGCTGTGACAGGGCGAGCTTGGCGCCCGGCGCAAGTGCACGCCACTTGCCGCCGCCTTCAATCAGATGCGAGCGCACGCGCATTGCATCCAGATGCTGCTGCGCGCGACGTTGCCCGCGCGCATTGTCCTGCCAGCCGTAAGGTCCACTGGTGTCCTGGTCAACCACGCCCAGGTTGGCGCCCAGCTCTGCTTCGGCGCTTGCTTGGCGGCGCTCAAGGCTGCGGTAATCCCAGGTTGCCCGCTCCACCTTCGGCGTGCACCAGCTGCGGGCTTCCTGCCACTGCTGGATGGCATCGCTGCGTTCGCTTTCGTTGCTGCGATGGAAGCGAACGCTGCCGAGATCGGTAACGTCATGCGCGTGATCGGCCAATACCAAGGTGTGCTTGCCGAAAGCCGCTGCATCCGGGTCGCCTTCATGCTCGAACCAATAGAAGATGCCTTCTTCAGCCAGCAGGCGCTGTACGAACGCCAGATCGCTCTCCTGGTACTGCGTAGTCAGGCTGCGCTTGGCGTATTGGCTGGCATCGGTAAGCACCCAGCGCCACTCGGGCGCCAAGCTACCGTAGTCGGCAAAGATGTCTTCGATGATCTCGACCACGGTCTTGTCGTGAAACACATAGCTGTCTACGCGCTGCGACAGAAATGCCAACCATGGCTGCAGGCGCAGGCGATAACGGGCGAGTCCGCCATTGCTGCCAATCCGTTCGGCGGCGGTGATGCGTCCGTGCAATGGCCGGTGATTGCCATCGGCCTGCTGCAGCTGGAGCAAGGCGGGCTTGCCGATCAGCGGCTGCAATTGCAGGCCAGCATCAACGGATAGCGCGGTCATCGTCCATTGAAAGCCGATACCGTCGATCTGCTCGACGCCATCCAGGGTCTCCGCAACCAGCACGTCGCCGCCCAGCGCGGTATGCAGCCGCAGGAAGCGTTGTGTCTGCGCGGGCCCGGCCAGGGCTGCCAATACGTTGTTTACCAAATCCATGGTGTTGATCTGCCTTCATGGGCTGTAGTGCGCGCTACGGCCCGGACTGAAAACTGCTGGATGCATCTGTTTGTTGCCATCCATTCCGGTACCCGCCAGCACCGGAATGGCGTTGTTAGCGTTGCATCAAGCGACCTGCGCGATTTCCTCAAGGCGCAGACGCACGCCTTCGCTGACCTGCAGACGATAGTCACGTCCACCAGCAGAAATAAGCACCTCACGCATATTGCTCACCAGCTGCGGCTTGCCGACCGGCGCGCTATCCATGTGGATGCGCCAGGAGCCACGACTGATCTGGCCAGCCACAATGCGTGCATCCTGGCGTGCTGCCGGCACTGCAGTTTCGAGCAGCTCGACGATGTGCTCCGGGCGCAAGCGGTTCCATGCGCGCACGCGGTCGAGGTCGCGCCCCAAGCCCAGCTCGAGGCTGTCGCAGTGGTCCAGTGCTGCCTGGCGGTCAAATCCGAAAAATTCCATGCTGTTCTCCTTCTTCCGTAATCAAGAAACTTTGTACTTGAAATCGCCCTTCTTGCCGGCGCTGACTTTGATGCTGTTGATGCGGGTGCCTTCGGCCATGGCGGTCAATACGTTCTCCGCAATCTCCGGCAGCAAGGTGCCGTTGAGAATGTGATCGACATTGCGTGCGCCCGAGTCCACCTCGGTGCAGCGCGCCAGTACAGCTTCAACCAGACCTTCATCC
This sequence comes from Stenotrophomonas sp. STEN083, assembly GCF_056759195.1. Lineage (NCBI taxonomy): Bacteria > Pseudomonadati > Pseudomonadota > Gammaproteobacteria > Lysobacterales > Lysobacteraceae > Stenotrophomonas > Stenotrophomonas sp. STEN083. The sequence goes on from NZ_JBRRCU010000005.1 coordinate 41,888, forward strand.
CAGCTGAAGCTGGCCTTGTGGTTTACGCTGACGCGGTCACGAATTCGGCCGAGCTTGAGGCTGATGATGCGCACCAGCACGTCATCGCTGATCGGGTAGTACGGCACGACCTTCAAGCGTCCAAGGAAGGCCGGTTTGAAGCTGCGCATCAGGATCGGCCGCAGGGCTTCGGAAAGTGCGTCTGCGGCGGGAATTTCTTCTGCCGGTTTGTTGAGGCAGGACTGCATGATCTGCGAGGAACCGATGTTGGAGGTGAGGATGATCAAGGTATTGCGGAAATCGATTTCGCGCCCTTCCGCATCATCCATCACACCTTTGTCGAACACCTGGAAGAACATTTCCAGTACGTCCGGATGCGCCTTCTCCACTTCGTCGAGCAGCACCACGCTGTACGGGTTGCGGCGCACAGCTTCGGTCAGCACGCCGCCTTCGCCGTAGCCAACGTAGCCCGGCGGGGAACCCTTCAGGCCGGACACGCTATGCGCTTCCTGGTACTCACTCATATTGATGGTGATCAGCTTGCGCTCACCCCCATAGAGAATGTCGGCCAAGGCCAGCGCGGTCTCGGTCTTGCCCACGCCGGAGGGCCCGACAAACATGAACACGCCGCGCGGCTTGTTCGGGTCTTCCAGTTTCGCGGTCGCGGTCCGCACACGCTGGGCGATGGCGTCGAGCGCGTGGTCCTGGCCGATGACCCGCTCTTCCAGCAGGCTGCCCAGCGAGCGGATGGTGCGGATCTCATCCTTGACCATGCGACCAAGCGGCACGCCGGTCCATGCCGACACGATTTCAGCGACGACGGTGCCATCCACCTGCAGCGGAACCATCGGGGTCTCGCCCTGCAGGTCACGCAGCTCCGCCTGCAACTTCGCCAATTCTGCATGTTGCGGCGAGAGCTCACGCGTTGATTTGCTGCGCTTGCCAGTTGTTTTCGCGACAGCGACGTCGGCCTGATCGTCCGCCGAGGCATCCGCATCACCCTCGCCCGCCAGGCCTTGTTCAAGCTGCTGGCGCAGCGCTGCAACGCGCCCGGCCAGTTCGCGCTCGACGCTCAAACGCTGCTCATTGCTGGCAAGCACAGCCTGCGCTTCAAGCTGCTGCGCCTTCAGTTCGGCAAGACGCTCCTCATGCAAGGTGCTGCCGCCGGCAGTCTCGCGCTGCAATGCAGCCAGCTCGGCCTCGAGCCGATCCAGGTGCTTGCGGGTGTCTTCGATGATCGCGGGCGTTGCGCTCTGCCCAAGTGCGACCTTGGCGCAGGCGGTATCGAGCACGCTGACCGCCTTGTCCGGCAGCTGGCGGCCGCTGATATAGCGGTGCGACAGGCGCACGGCTTCGGTCACGGCCTCATCCAGCACACGGATGCCGAAATGCGCCTCCATCAGGCTGACCATGCCGCGCAGCATGGCAGCGGCCAGTACTTCGCTGGGTTCCTCCACCTTCACTACCTGGAAACGACGCGCCAAGGCGGCGTCCTTTTCAAAGTACTTCTTGTACTCGCTCCAGGTGGTAGCGGCGATGGTACGCAGCTCGCCACGCGCCAGGGCCGGCTTGAGCAGGTTGGCGGCGTCGTTCTGGCCAGCGGAGCCGCCGGCACCAATCATGGTGTGGGCTTCGTCGATGAACAGGATGATCGGGTGCGGGCTCTTCTTGACCTCGTCGATCACGTTCTTCAAGCGGTTCTCGAACTCGCCCTTGACGCTGGCACCGGCCTGCAACAAACCCATGTCCAAGGTATGCAGCTCAACGCCTTGCAGCACGTCGGGCACATCCTTCTCGGCAATGCGACGGGCCAGGCCTTCGACGACGGCGGTTTTGCCGACGCCGGCCTCACCGGTGAGGATGGGGTTGTTCTGGCGGCGGCGCATCAGGATGTCGATGACCTGACGGATCTCGGCATCACGGCCAATCACCGGGTCGATCTTGCCGTCACGCGCACGCTGGGTAAGGTTGGTGGTGAACTGGTCCAGCGCCGGGGTCTTGGACAGGCCGCCCTTGGCTTCGCCCGGTACTGCGTCCGCGTCCTCGCTTGCACCTTCGCCCGTCGCCGAAGCATCGGCGAAGCGAACGGTCTGCGCTTCCTGCGAGCCTTCGGTCAGCTTTGCAAAATCGTGCTTGAGCTCTTCACGCTTGAAGCGCACGAACAATTTGGAGCCGCGGTACGCCAGCTGCGCAAGATCAGGCTCGGTCAGCAGCGCCAACAGCAGGTGACCGCTGCGGATGCGGGTGGTTTCCGAATCCAGCGAGGCGATCAGCCAGGCGTGCTCGAACAAGGCAGGCAGATGCTGGGAGAACACGGGCGTGCGTGTGTTGCCGGTCTTGAACTGGCCGATCTCATCGCTGAGGTCGCGCTCGAGTGATTCGGGCGATATGCCACTGCGCTGGGCAATCAGCACGAAGTCGCTCTTGGGCTGCTCCAACAAGGCGAGGAACAGATGTTCCAGATCCACCTCGTAGTTGCCACGCGCCATGCACAGATTCGCTGCGCGCTGGGTCGCCTGACGGCAGGTGTCGTCCAACTTGCTGATAAGTGTTTTGAGGTTGATGCTCATTCGGAACCACGCACTCCCTGCTGAAACCGTTCAATTACCGGCAGCGTCATCGCTGCCGGCGCCTCGTTATTGCAACGTATGGATGCCATAGGTGGTGTCGTCGCGCGCGCCGTCTTGCCCGCGTGTACACATATAACTGTCCCAACCCAAGCGCGCTCCTGTTCCCAGTGCGCTGCCTTGGACATCCTCGGCACGCAGCACCAGCCGCACCTCGTACTCAAGCGTGCCGCCGGTGAGCAGCGACAACCACTTGGCCAAGGCCAAGGCTGCGGTGCCGCCGGGCAGGAAATCATCAAATGCCTTCTTCGACAGCGGGCCGATGCGCAGGCGCAGGCGCAGATCGCGCTGCCAAACGCGGTCGCCCGCCAGCGCGCTTGCACCCAGCACGGCATTGGCTTGCCCCAGGCGCGTCGCCTGCCCTGGCGGTACGCGGTACCAGGCGCCGACAAACTGCTCTACCTCAAGCGTTACCTGGAAGTAATCCGAGAGCACGCGCTGCATCAATGCTGCCGATACCGGCCGCTGCCGGATCGCGCCTGCGTAGTACGCCACTGCCTGATCGAAGATGTCGCCTTCGCCGTCATGCAGGCGGTCGCGTAGCTCGTGCATGCCCATGCCAAGCAGCGACAGCACCAATGGCAGGAAGCGCTCACGCCGGTCCAGCTCGTACTGCAGCGCCAATCTGTGCTTCTTCCACGCCGCGTAGTGCAGCGCAACGGCGCGGGTTGAGAAAATGTCGAGGAAGGCACGTGCGGTGCGATCGCGCTCGTAGAGTTCGCGGATCTGCAGCGTTTCGGTGTAGTGCAGCGGCAATGCGCCGGAGGTGCCGAGCAAGCCCATGAACTGCGGGGTCAGATGCACTTCACCCAGGGTTTCGGCAGCCAGTGCCTGCTCGATGTCTTCGCGCTCCAGCAGGCGATCACCGGACAGCGAATACACCTCGCCATCGGCAGACAACTCGGTCGCCGGGAAGCCCAAGGACAGGTTGTTGCGGAAACGCACCCGCATCGGAATCGCCTGCCCCGATTTCACCCCTTGCCGCTCGAACAACTGCTCAAGCAAGCGCACCGCCTGGAAGAACTCGAAGCGGTGTGGTTCGGCCAGCAGCTGCTGGGCTACGCCAGGATCGATTCGCCGCTGCGCGCTTCGCATCGGACGATCTCCTCCCCGCTGTCGCCGGAAATCAGCACCAGTCGGGTAAAGCTGTTGGCATGCACATACAGTGCGAAGAAGTGATCCATCACCTGCGCGAATGCAGCCACGCCGGTACCGACAAAATGGGCCTCGTTGATGGTCAAGCGAATTTCAAGACCGCGTACGACAGATGCGAACTGGCGACCGGACATCCAGGTGGTTGCCGGCACCTGCTCCAGCGCAAGAATGCCGTCGACCTGCCGCGCGGAGACATTGCTGCCAGACAGGTCATACAGACGCAGCATTTCTTTCAGCGCAGCCAAGCCGCTGCCACTCAGGGACAGCTGGTTAAGCGACAGATGCGAGATCAGGCGCCACTGCGCGCTGCGCCCGTGGCGGAAGCGCAGTGGTCGGGTTGGCTTGCGCAGCAGCGTGATGGCCTTGGCAGGGCTGCCGCCTTCGATGCTCAAGTCGCCACCGGCTACGCCATACGCAAGCTGATGCGGCAGGTCACGGTTGCTGCAGGTCAGCTCAATGCTGACCGTGTCTGTCTGCGGCAGCACCGGGTTGAAAGAGAGATCAACGAAGCTGATCTCCATCTCGAAACCGGGGCTTTGCCTAGCGATGTCTTCGTCGTGGCGGGCGACCCAGTATTGCCCGGTACGATCCGGGTCTTCGCCGTGATGCAGCGAATAGAACGGACGGAACTCGTGAATCGCCTCGCCCTGCGGCGTCTGCCGGATGCGGTACACCGAATCGATGGAATGCACTTCGAAGGCATAGGCACGGCGTGCGTCCGCCAACACTGGGTAGTTCACCGTGCGATGGGTTACCCGGATCGGCTCACCGTTGATCTTGAACAAATTGACGATGGGCGTACAGCCCAGCCGCACGTTCTGCAGGCCGATGTCTTCCAGCACCATTGCATTGGCCCGTTCCTGCTGCCCGGCGGGCAGGATCAGGTGCAATGTGAAGCGGCGGCTGGCGCCAGCGCTGGTGGCAATCAGGTCCAGGTCAACGAAACCAAACTTTTCCGGGTAGCCGAACAGTTCGGTCAGCAAGCGATACGCAGGGTGCGAACGTGCCGGGAAATCGATCAGCGCTTCGCTGTCGGCAAAGCCAACCGGGCTGATCGGCACTGACTCAAGCCGGCGCCAGCGACCGTCGCCGTCGGACTCAACATACGAAGCCTTTACGCCAAGCAGCAGTGCGTCGCGCAAAGCAGCGCGCACCGACGGCTCGCCGTCGAGGAACAGGCGCAATTTATCGGTACCCAGCTGAGCGAAGCCAAGCTGATCTGAAAGCAGATTGAAGCTCAGTGAGATCTGCCCTCCACTACCGCCCGGCAATGCCGTTGCCATCGGCGCGTCAGCCACCGCCCGATAGGTGACGGCGGAGATGCCGATGGGTGCCAGCACCACGTCGTAACTGGTACGGAAATCACAAGGGACGCCGCGCACTGCGCGACTCTGCAAGGAGGTGCCGCGCGGAATCCGCACTGGCGCGCTCAGCTTCGACGCCACGCCGTCCATATCGAAATAGACGATCGAACAGGCTGGGAACGGCCGCAGATAGTGTGGGTAGAGCACATCCAGCAGCGCATCGGTGAACTCAGGGTAGTCGTCATCGATGCGCTTGGATACGCGCGCACTCAACAGCGCGAATGCCTCGATCAGGCGCTCAACGTGCGGGTCCTGGCTGCCATCCGCGGACAACTGCAGACGGCCGGCGATCTTCGGGTAACGCTCGGCGAACTCACGGCCATAGCGGCGCAGGTAAGCCAGTTCGCGCTCATAGAAGGGCAGCAGATCCTGCATCACAGTGCCTGCTGGGTGCGACGAGCGCGGGTAACCTGGTACTGCAGCGTGGACGGCTGCAGCATCGCGTCGAAACTTACCGGCTCACGCGCCGGCTCAAGATCCAGCAGCGCATGAATGGTGAAATGCAGGCCACCGGCGAACTGGTTGCCGGCATCAAGCTGCACGCTGACGTTCTTCAAACGGCGCTCATGGCGGCCGACCGCCTGCTCCAATGAACGGCAGATGGCAGAACGGTCATAGGCATTGGCAAGGCTCATCGCCGAAAAATCGGCAAGCCCATAGGTCAACAGGGATTGGCGGCAGTTCGGGAACGCCGCCATATCGCTTTCCTGGAATGCGGCGCGCGAATTCAGCAGCCCCTCCAGGTCACGCGCAATGGACTCTTTGTACTGCTCCAGCGATACGGACTTGAAGATCGGCCCGGCACCCGCACTGCGCGGATTATCGTCAAACAGCTTTTCCAACAGGCTGGGTTCGAGTCCCTTCATCGTTGTTTCCGGTAGCTAGGCATCCGTGCGTCAAGGCAGCGATGCAACCGCAGGGCCGTTCCTGGCCTTGCCGGGATTGAGACTGCGATGGCGCTTTAGGCGCCATCGCAGAACACATCATCAAACGGTGTAGTTCGGGATGTTCTTGGTTGCGCTCCACTGTGCCACGGTCTTGCCACCAACTCCGCCTTCCGGCTTCTGCTGCTGGTAAGTCCACTTGATTGCACCGAAGCTCAACTGAACCACTTCCTGCGGCATACCTTCCTTGTCGACCGTGGTGGTGACGCGGTGTACCAGCACGTTCAGCAGCTCGACCAGGTAGTAATTGATCGCGTTGCCGTCCTTGTCCGCACGCATGAACTCAACGCGTGCCTTCGGGAAGGTGGTGCCGTTTGCGGCGGCCTGGTTAAGGGCCGTGGAAGCGAGATCGATCGACTTGATGATTTCGATCGGCGACAGATTCACGCGGGCTGCCGTGGTACCACCAGAGGTGGAGGCAGTGGCCGAGCGAGGCTGCAGCAGATCCTGCGAGAAGGACTGGATTTCAATCCAATCCTTGTGCTTGTCGTCGTGCGACTCACCTTTGATGGTGTCAATTGAAAGAAAAGCATGTTGCATATCTGGTCTCCTAAATTCCGTTCTTCCGTGAGATTGTTTGCCGGGCGGGGGCCCGGCGATTGAGGGGGGCTTCGCCCTCTAGAAATGTGCGCCACCGCTAGGCAGGGACCGAAGTCCCCACCCGACGCTAAAGCAACATCAAATCGTTACGCTTTCTTTGCCGACGCCGGCAGTTCAGCAACAAGACGCAACGAAACAGACAGCTCATCGAGCTGGAAATGTGGCCTGATGAAGGCCACCGCGCGGTAGACACCGGGCTTGCCCGGCACTTCCGAAACCTGCACAGATGCTTCACGCAACGGGAACTGCGCCTTGGCTTCCTGGCTGGCGTTGTCGTCCAACAGTACGTATTGGGCGATCCACCGATTCAGGAATTCCTCGACGTTGCCCGCGGATGCGAAGCTGCCGATCTTCTCGCGCATCATCGCCTTCAAGTAGTGAGCGATACGCGAAACCGCGAAAATGTACTGCAGCTGCGCAGACAGGATCGCGTTGGCATTGGCCGAATCGGTGTTGTACTTCTTCGGCTTCTGTGCCGACTGCGCACCGAAGAAGGCGGCGTAGTCGGTGTTTTTGCAGTGCACCAGCGGCATGAAGCCGAGGTCACTGAGTTCTTTTTCACGACGGTCGGTGATGGCAACCTCGGTCGGGCACTTCAGTGCCACTTCGCCATCATCGGTGCGGAAGGTGTGCGTCGGCAGGTCTTCGACCAGGCCGCCACCTTCAACACCGCGAATCGCTGCGCACCAACCGTAGCTCTCAAATGCCTGGGTCAGGCGCGCACCGGCCGCATAGGCGGTATTGCACCACAGGAATTTGCTGTGATCGGCAGCTTCGATCTCTTCAACGAAGTTGAAGCCTTCAACCGTGGTGCCGTCCTTGGGGTTGTACGGCAAACGGCCGAGGAAGCGCGGCAGCGTAAGGCCTACATAGCGGCTGTCCTCGCTCTCGCGGAACGACTTCCACTTGGCGTACTCCACCGTGTCGAACACCTTGGCCAGATCGCGCGGCTTGCCCAGGTCGGTGAACGACTCCAAGCCGAACATGCCTTCGCTGGCAGCAGACAGGAACGGCGCGTGTGCGGCGGCTGCCACGTGCGACATCTGTTCGATGAAGTACATGTCTTCCGGCTGACGACCAAGGAAGTAGTCACCGATCAAGGCACCGAACGGCGCACCACCGAAGGTGCCGAACTCTTCCTCATAGACCTTCTTGAACAGCGCGCTCTGGTCGAAGTCGATAGCCGACTTGAAGTCCTTGACCAGGTCCTTCTTCGGCGAATTGAAGACCTTGATCTTCATGTTCGGGCCGGTAGAGGTCTGCGAGCACAGATAGTGCAAGCCACGCCAGCTACCTTCCAGCGCCTGGAACTCCTGGGCATGCATCACCGCGCTGAGCTGCTCGGAAATGATCCGGTCGATCTCGGCGATACGCGCGTCCAGGGTCAGATTGAGGTTGTCAGACACCACGACCGTGCCATCCATCACTTCCTGCGCGAGCGCGGAGATGATGTCCTTGGCACGTTCATGCTCGGTGCGCGACTTGGCGACCTTACTCTTCTCTACGATCTGGTCGAGCAGATCGATTTCTTCAGTAGCCGCGACCGGCGCGGACAGTTGACTGGCTTCAGACGCCATCGCTTATTCCTCCTTCGCCGCGCCGAGCTTCTTGAGCTGCTCGGTGTTGTTGAGCACGTCGGTCAACAGGTCCTCGAGCTTCTCATTGCCCGCCAACTTGTTGCGCAGATCTGCCAGCTTGGTGCGCGACTCGAGCAGGCGACGCAGCGGATCAATCTGCTGCACCACCGATTCCGGACGGAAGTCATCAATCGAGTTGAACTTCAACTCGACGCCGAACTCGCCACCGCTTTCGCTGATCTTGTTGGGCACGCGATAGACCGCGCGCGGGCCAGCCGCTTCCATGACCTCGTCGAAATTGTCGAGGTCGACGTTGACGAACTTGCGGTCCTTGACCTTGGGCAGCGCATTTTCCGGCGTGCCACTGAAGTCACCCATCACACCGACCACAAACGGCAGCTCTTTCTGCTCGATCGCGTCGCCCTTTTCCACGTCATACGTAAGCTGCACGCGTGGCGGCCGGATCTTCTGCAACCGCTTTTGAACGCTGTCCTTCTTGGCCATGAGTGTCTCCTGACTGGTCCTGTTGATCCGGTTTAGTTGCCAATGTTCTGGAAGGGGTCCGCGCCGCTGTCACGCGCCGGGCGCGCCGGTGCGGGCTGGGCGGCTGCAGGCTGAGCGGCACGACGGCTCGCAGCCGTCGAACGCGTCGCCTGTCGCGTCGCACGCGGCTTTGGCTTGCCGGTTTCAAGAATGGCGTCACCCATGGTGCTACGCAGCGTAGTCACCAACGTCTGCGCTTCACGCTGTGCGGTTTCCGACGCCAACGCACCGCGCCCACCCAGGCGCTGCAGCGATTCGTTGGCAATGCGGAAGCCAGCGACGGTCAGAACGCCGTCGGCGACAAGGTCATCAGGATCCCGCTGCAATACTTCTTCAGCCGCAACGATTGCGCGTGCATAGCGATTCTGGTCGAACTGCAATTGCGCAATGCGCACCCACGGCTCCTTGCGTGTCGGATCGGCTTTCGCAGCAACCTCGAACGCACTGATCGCCGCATCCGGCCCTGCCGTAGCGACCTGCGCCTCGGCATTTGCCAACGTTACATCGAAAGGAATTTCCACTGCCTTCTTTGGTGTCGATGCACATGCGCCCAACCCCGACAGCAGTGCCAACGCCAAAACCGAACGACGTGTTGCCGCCCCAAACACCTTCACATCCATAGTGATTCCTTCGTCGAAATAAGTTCCTAAAGGGAGCCGCATTTCCGCCGATACATCTTGCGGGAATCCAGTCCCAGCGGCGGCAGTGTACATTCGCAAATGCGCGTGGGTATAGTTATTTTCAAATTCGCGATGTGTTTGCTCTAGACATTCCCTTCACATCGTCGTGCTGCACTTGCACCGACATGTCGTCACTTCCCCGCTGTTTTCTTGGTGCCCATCACTAAATGAATGCGTACATGAGCAAACTTCTACGTGTGGCTTCCGTCACAACTTTCGCCCTTGTGGCCACCATTGGATTAGCTGGTTGTGCGTCCGGTGGCAAGTTGAGCAAGGCGATGGACAGTACACTGCAAGCCGTTGGGCTGCGTGAAAGCAAACCTGAAAAACCCCCTGTAATACCGCTGAAAATCTACGCCGGGACAAATCTCAATGCCGGCAATGACAAGCGCGCAAGTGCTGCAGTGCTGAAGATCTATCACCTGCGCAGTGCACAACGGTTTGAGCAAGCCTCCTTCAACTCCTTCCTTGACCAAGCCGGTGAACAGACCGCGCTTGGGGCAGACCTTCTTTCTGTTAACGAAGTAGTACTGACACCGGGTGTACGCCAGGAATTGTCCGAACAACTCAGTGATGGCACCGCTGTCATTGGCGTCGTCGCGCTGTTCCGCTCGCCAGCAGAAGCACGATGGCGCATGGCCTTTGATGCACGCAACAAGACTCTTCCCAATGATGGTCTGACAATTGGTGTACACGCGTGTGCACTAACAACTGATAGCCCAGCATTAAGCTCACGCATCTCTGGTGATCCGCGCAGCCTGGCCTCAATACGCTGTGCAGGCGCCCGCTGAACGACGGTGCGTTTTTGCTGTAACAACAACATCAAGGCACGGGCATGCGCTAGTATCTGGCGCGTTCGAACCACAAGATGTGATGCGAATCCGGATGTGAATGGAGTTTTCACATCAAGCTGCGAAGCTGCCGGTGCAGCGGTAATGCGCCGAAGGGCGAAGCGCCTGAAGCAACGCGCCAACGAAATTTCCAAGGACTGAAATGTGGCTTACGTAAGCAGGATGTCGAAGGTCTTATGGGGTGAAGGCTTGTTCCTTCGCCCGCAGCACTTCCAGCGTCAAGACGCCTATCACGAGGCGCGCCTACAAGACCTGTCGCAGACATTGCATCCCTATGCCTGGGGCGCGCGCCGCGTGCGCTTTGATACGCATGCTCTGACAGGCGGCACCCTGCGCCCCCTAGATCTATCCGCGGTGTTTCCTGACGGCGAAAGCTACGATGCTCCGGTACACGACGGCCTGCCGGATGCTGTATCGCTGCAGGATCTTCCAGCGGGGATTCAGTCAACGATTGTGTATCTCGCATTACCGCTATTGCGTGATGATGGTCGCAATTGTGCTGACACCGAAGGCACCGCACTCGCGCGCTATCGGCAAGCCAACCGGGTTTCGGATGACTTGTTTACCGATGCAGCCGAAGCTGAATTGGCGTATCTCAGCAAAGCAGTGAAGCTGCTTACCGACGACCAGCCCAGGGATGCCTACGCAACGGTTCCTGTTGCGCGCGTGCGCAGGACGTCAAGCGGCGGTTTCGAGTTGGACGACGAGTTCATTCCGCCGTGCGCACAGTTGCAGGCATCGCCGTTCCTTCATCGCGAACTACGTTCCGTGCTGGATGCGCTGCAGGCAAAGGTCGACGCGCTTTACGGCCTGCATCGGCAGACCTCGCAGAACATCATTGAATTCCGCTCGGGCGACATCGCATCGTTCTGGCTGCTGCATACGATCAACTCTTCGTTCAGCGCGCTTGCGCACCTGCAGCATCATCCGCAACTGCACCCGGAGCGCCTGCATCAGGAGCTGCTGCGCATGGCCGGCGCGCTGCTCACCTTCTCCAACACCTACCAGCTCAACGACCTGCCGGTATATCGCCACGATCAACCGGAGGCATCGTTCCGCAAGTTGTTGGAGATCGTGCGTGCCTTGCTGGAGACGGTGATCTCCACGCGCTACTTCAAGATCGCGCTGAGTGAGATCAAGCCGTCCTATCACCTGGGCCGGCTCGACTCGCAGCGCATCGATGGCGAGGCTTCGTTCTATCTTTCCGTATCGGCATCGATGCCGGCGCAGGATCTCATCCAGACCGTTCCGATCCGTTTCAAGATCGGTGCACCGGATGACGTCGAGAAGTGTGTGCTCTCCGCACTGCCTGGCGTGAAGCTCACACACGCGGCGCAGGTTCCTGCGGCAATTCCTGTACGACCGGGCAGCCACTATTTCGAGATTGATCCTCGCGGCGCGCTCTACGAGCGCATGCTCAAATCACAATCGCTGATGATCTATGTCCCGGCCGGCATTTCCGACCTGAAGCTGGAACTCGTTGCGGTGACCACCTGATGAACTCACATCTGCCTCCAACCCCTGGTCCGATGCCGTCACTGACCGGCAACGCATCCATGGCCAGCAACACACCTATTTCGACAGCGCCGCAAAGCCTGCAGGATCTGATGTCGGACGGCTTCTACCTGCTGCTGTTGCTGAAGCGCGGCCAGCTGCCAAATGATGCCGAAGGCTTCGTGCAGACCGTGCAGAAGTTCCTCGACAGCGTCGAGCGCAATGCAATGCGTCTGGGCATCGCGGCCGAAGACGTGTACGCCTCCAAGTATGCATTCTGTGCAGCGGTTGACGAGGCCATCCTCTCGCAACCTTCGGCGTTGCATGAAGTATGGGAGCGCAACCCGCTGCAGTTGCGCATGTTTGGCGAGCATCTCGCCGGTGAACACTTCTTCGACAAGCTTGAGGAGCTGCGCCGCCAAGGCGGCCCGCGGCTACCGTCGCTGGAGGTATACCACTACTGCCTGCTGATGGGTTTCGAGGGCAAATATCGCCTGGAAGGTACCGAGAAGCTTGGCTACCTCACCGCGCGGCTGGGCGACGAAATCGTCTACCTGAAAGGCAAGCGCCATGGTTTCGCGCCGCATGCGCTGCCACCGGACAACATCAGAAACCAGCTGCGGCGGGTAATTCCGCTGTGGCTACCCGCTGCGGTTGTCGGCTGCTTCGGTGTGCTCGCCTTCATTGGCCTGCGTACCTACATGGGTCACGACACCCGCCAACAGCTGGCTGCTTACAACAATGTCGTGCAGATGCCAGAACGCACCGCACACATCACGATCACTTTGCCATGAGCCTGTCGATATGGACGTCCCGAGCTCCTCGTTGTCTACCGCGCTCGCCGCGATTTCACATAGCAATCGGCTGATCAAGCTACAAGCACCGAACGAAGGGTTGGTGGTTGAGCGTTTCGAGGGCGAAGAAGCCCTGTGCGGCGATATGCAATTGCAGATTGACTGCCTCAGCACCGACGCCTATCTGCAGGCAGATAGCTGGTTGGAGCAAGCGCTGACCCTGCAGCTGCAGCTACCCGATGGTTCACAGCGCCAATGGCATGGACTGTGCACCAACGTGGCGCAGCTCGGCAGCGACGGCGGGCTGGCCCGTTACCAGCTCAGGCTCGAGCCCTGGACCGCGCTGCTGCGCCTGCGCCGCAACGCGGTGATCTTCCAGGAGCTGGATGTGCGCGCGATCTGCGGGCAGATATTTGATGACTATCCGCAAGCAGCGTATCGCTTCGACGTCGAATCAAGCCTGCCGCAACGCGCCATCACCACCCAGTATCGCGAGACTGATTGGGACTTCGTCTGTCGGTTGTTGGCGGAAAGCGGGCTTGCCTGGCGTATCGAGCAGACGCAGGATGGCGACGGCTCCCATACACTGGTCGTATTCGATCCACAGGCCGAACTTTCCGATATCGGAACTGTGCGCTTCCATCGCATAGCGGCTAGCGAGTCCAGCGATGGCATCACCCATTTCGGCGAGCAGCGGCAACTCGTTCCAAACAGCAGCACAGTCGCCAGTTGGCATGGCGACAAACTTTCGGCCATTGCTGCACAGGCGAACGCCGAAGCTGGCGACGTTCCGTCGCTCGAAGTCTATGTACAACCACGCGCCGGCCGCTTCAACGAATCGAGCTGGGCGCAAAGCGAGGCGCAGGCGAGGCTGGATGCGCTGCAGCTTGCACAGGTTCTTTACAGCGGCAGCAGCAGTGAACGGCGCATGGCTGCCGGCTCCCGTTTCGTTCTATCCCAGCATCCGCAATACGAAGGCAGCGAGTTCCAGCTGTTGGTCGTCGCCCATACCGCGGTCAACAATCTCGACAGCGGCATCGCCGAACTGCTTGGCAACAGCGCGCTTGAGCGCGGCAGCTACCGAAACCATTTTCTTGCGGCCGATGCCAGCGTCCCGGTGCGCGCGCTGCCGCACGACCGCCCTGCCCTGCACGGCCTGCAGACCGCACGTGTCGTCGGCGTCGCCGAAGCCGCTCTCAGCCCGAACCGTGAGCACCAGGTACGTGTCCAGTTTTCGTGGCAGCGTGGCAGCACGCCCAATGCAGGTGGCCTGAGTGAAACAGGTAGTGCGCAGGCAGGACACGCTCCCGGCGATCACACCAGCGGCAGCTGGGTGTCGGTTGCCGAGTGGGTTGCCGGCCCCAACTGGGGCACCGCATTCCTGCCGCGTATCGGCAGTGAGGTACTGGTTGAATTCCTGCACGGCGACATCGACCAACCACGCATCACCGGCCAGCTTTACAACGGCAACGTAGCACCGCCGTTTGGCGGCGGCATCGATGAGAACGCAAAGCATCCCGGCGTGCTAAGCGGCCTGCACACGCGCGCGCATGACGGCGGCGGCAGCCAGCAATGGATGATGGACGACACCCCCGGGCAGTTGCGCACGCGCCTGCACAGTTCGCTTGCCGACAGTCGCCTGGAGCTCGGCTACCTGGTCCAGCATGAAGACACCGCGCGCGGTGCACTGCGTGGCGAGGGCTTTGAGCTGGCAACACAGGGCTGGGGCAACGTACACGCCGCGCAGGGCTTGTTGCTGTCCGCCAGCACACAAGAGCGCGCTGCTTCCACGGTGATGGACAACGCCGAGGTTGTTGCGCAGCTGAAAGGTGCAGAGCGTAGTCTTGAGCAGATGCAGCAGACGCTGCAGCAACAGCAGGTGCCCGGGCTCAAAGCCTGGCAACAGACCGGTCAGCTGCGCGAGCAGGTAGATCCAACGGCGGAAGGCAGCTTCAAGTCCGTGGTCAATGGCCAATCGCAGTTCAAGCCCAGCGACGGTCGCGCAACTGGTGATCAACCGGTCGAGCGTTTCGCCAAGCCCTTGCTGCTTGCCGAGGCGCCGAACCATATCGCATGGACCACACCAGCAAGCGCGATTGCCTTCGCCGGGCAGAACCTGCAGCTCACGGTGCAGCAGGATCTGCATGCAAGCAGCGGCGAAACAATCGCTGCGGTTTCAGGTGGCCAGGTGTCGCTGTTCGCGCAAGCTGGCCCGGTGCGCTTGATTGCCGCCAACGGCCCGGTCAGCCTACAGGCCAACGATGGCGAGCTGGAACTGCTGGCCGATCAAGCCATCACAGTTACCGCCACGGACCAGCGCATCGACGTGCTCGCCAAGAGCAAGGTCGTGCTGCAGGCCGGTAGCAGCGCGATCACGCTTGAAGGTGGCGACATCACCTTCAGCTGCCCCGGTGAATTCAAGGTCAAGGCCGGCGAACATCCATTCAAGAGCGGCAGCAGTGCGTCGCCGCGACTGCCGCCCCTGCCTGCATTCAAGATCAAACCTGATCCGACGCGAAAGATCGAAAGCACCTTCGCCTACGACCAGTTGCGTAGTGCTGCCGAGAAGTCGACCACCATCGAGTTCGTGATGATGATGGCACCGACATTCGGCTTCGACATACCCGCCAAAACCTACATGAAGCTGCAGGAGGCATTGAAGAGCGGCAGCTTCCCGCCGCCCAAGCACGAGGTGCTCAGCGGTGGCCCCTACCCTGCCGACTACGACAACAAAAAACGTCTCATCCGCGTACATGCATCGGCGGCTGATCAGGCATCGACGTCGATCGAGGCCTCACGCGAATTGCTGGCTGTGCTTCTGCACGAATTTGGTCACCACGTCGACAACGTGCTTCGCAACGATCTGGCAGAGAAAGATGCCAGTGGCAAGCCAAGCATCGCCGGCGACAGCGCGCATGAAGAAGGTACGAGCATGGCGTACCGGTTTGCCTTCTTCGATCTTGAAGGCAGCCATGAAACGACCTATGCCGACTACACCTCGCCCGAGTTCAGCGGCCCGCTGAAGGTCAACTATGCCGAGGTGCAGGCTGCACTGCGGCAGCAGGGTCCGGTTGCCGCGCAGGACAACCAGTCACACGACGGTCGCTACGAAGGCTTCAGCGCAGGCGATGGCGAGAACCACGCCAAGAACCCGGGGCAGTCATTTGGCCACCGCTCGATCGAAGCCGTGCTGGGCAGGGTCGGCTTCAGCCGCCGGGACCTGGCAGCGATCTACTTCGGCAACTGGCTGCGCGACTATTCGCAGCTGCTGGATCCGAAGATCGTGCGCCCGCCGAACATGCCGAAAGACCTCGGCAAGTACATTTCCCGCGAGGCACTGACCAAGATCGTCGACATCCTTGCTGGCGGCGAATTCCACGAGCTGCGTTACCGCGACAAGGCCCATTACGAGGTCACGCCTGCGCGCCTTGGTGTCTATCGGCCCAGCGAGCATATCGACAACCCAAAGAACATAAAGCCCGATCCAGCCGACCCGAAAACCATCGACAAGGACTTCGAGCCCTGGGTCACTGCCAACAGCCCGCTGCTTGGGGTCGACAAGACCACATCGCTGAAGCGCTACATCAGCAGCTCCAGCGCCTTCATGGCATCGGAACTGAGGCAGGCGATTTCCCTGGGCCGCACTGCCGACGGTATGCGTCACTTTGGCTCCGCGCTGCATGTACTGGAAGACTATTTCGCCCATTCCAACTTCTGCGAATTGAGCCTGCGCAAGATCGGGCACAACAACGTACTGGTCTGGACGGGGAAGGCGGACTGCAAACACACGTACCCGGTGGTTACCGGCATGTTCGGTTCCACCGACGTGATTGCCAGCCTGGCCGAACCCATCGCGCACAAACTGTTCAGCGTGGAGAGTTGGGAGTTCAAGGCCAGCAAGCCAGGTGATCGTTCGGACAGCGAAAGAATCATGCTCGTCCTGCTTTCCGAGCAGAGCGACCAGCGCTACTTCACCGCCTTCCAGAACTTCCTGAAACTGCGCGACCGCATGCTCAGCATTCCTGGCCACGAGTACCTGGAACGCGCTGGCTGGATCGCCTCGGCACCGATGCGGCTGATACTGAACAGCTACAACCTTGTCTACCAGCAGCTGCTGCTGCTGATCGGCAACAGCGTCGACGACGCCCAGACCATGTTCGACTCGGACCCGAACAAGAACGGTTCGACCGACCCCAGCCATTCGCAGCTTGCCAAGGATCACGACGTGCATCCGCTGCACACGTTGGCCGCGAAGCTGGCCCAGCAGGCAGTGACCGAGGTTGGCAAGGCCATGATTGGACGCTGGAACGGCAATGGGCTTTGTGATCCGGTGAAGATCGCGCAGGGCTACCTGGTGCATCCTTACGACAGCACCTGGCAATGTCCACATGTATCGGCCTGGGCCAAAGACCATGCCGCCAATATCCGCAGGGCTGCATCGGCGACCGAGATCGAGCACCTGCACGAAGAGCATGGCAAGGACGCACTCGAGGGCATCCGCCGCGTTGGTCGCTACGGTACCGAGAGCTGGGATTACATCACCAAGTTCTATGAAGATCTTTTCGGCGAGAAGAACCAGGTCAAAGGGAGCGGCAAGAAGTGAAAAAGCGCGTACTGGTCACCGCACTGCTCGGTTTGGCGCTCATCGGCTGCGATGTCAGCTCATCGCATGCAGAGTCGTCGAAGACCACAAGCACCGCGGCGGCCAGCACCGCGAAGCCCGCACTTGAAACCACGCCCACAGGCCTGACCTACCAAGGCAAGGCACTGCAGCTTGGCGCACCGATGAGCGCGTGGATCCAGGCACTGGGCCCAGACCATCGAAGCACGCAACCAAACCCCAGCCTGACGGTTCTGGTCTGGGACAAGCTCGGCATCCGCGTCTATCCGGATAATGCCAAAGAGCCAAACGCCAGCATCGTCACCATCGTCCTGAATCACATGGACAGCGAAGCGGCAGGCTTTGACGTACCCGCGCCCGGCACCGAGCTGGAACCACGGAGCGTCTTCAACCAGACAATCTCTTTGCAAGGGCTGCCGATCACCAACCGGACCACGGTACGCGAGCTGCGCGCTGCCGGTGGTGATGCCTGGGATGTCAGCTGCACCAAAGGCGTGGCCACCTGCTTCACCCATCGCACCGATCTTGCAGCGGACCAGCTGTCCATCGCCTTTGCGGTTGACGGGCGGATCGAAGACAGCGTGATCTACACAGTGGAACTGCAGATGGCAGATAAGCGATAGGCACGCAGTAGGCACTGGCAAAGCGCTGGGGAGTCGCTACTGCATCATGCCGACAAGACGTCCGACGGTAGCTTGGGAACTGAACACCTTTTTACCAAGGTGGAGCCAGCGACCGGCCACGGAAACAGGTACACCTGCACCCGCACCTTCTTCACCATCTCTAGCGCATCAATGATGCGGACGGTGGCTCAAAGGCAGCAGGCGTCTATAGCCTCAATCCCAGAAGTCACTCTTGGTATACGACGTGATTTCTTCGAAACCCATGCCCTGCAAGCCAGCATCTTCACACGCTGCACGAAACAACGCGTTGCACACCAAGGTGTGGCCGAGATCCAAGCAAAGAAACGCCGCACTTCCAGGCACCTTTTTCTCATCGACAACAAAACTCTCAACCGACTCCAGGACCGGCGCATCCGGAAAATACTTTTGATGCAAGACTTCGCCAGTCGCCAGGTCTTTCTCGAGCTCATAGCGAGAACGATCCAAGTCGATGACAGAAGCCCACGCGGACCATCTTAAATAGAAGTATTTCTTAACCGACGATGCGCCATCGGAAAGCACTACATCCACTGGAACGGCATCAACGCCAACATCAAATTTCCGGCATATCTCGACAAACTGCTCCGACGCCATCCAGTTCAGGTCCCAGTAGTCGAAGTTCAGAAATTTGTGTTTGGCTTCGTAAACATATCCGACCTCAAATCCGGCATTTGACAAATCCGGATCGAACGCATTCCACGCCCAAGGCTTGTTCAACTTTCCTTTCAAGACTACAGGGCATCCAACGTTGTCAGGAATGTAACGAACCATGTAAAGCATAATCAATCACCCCATCCTGCATGCATTTGATAGCGCGCGTGCCACCTTGCCGCTTTCAATATCGGCAAAAGCCCGCGACTGAACATTGCGAATACCTAACAAAAGCTGCATATCCGACAACTTTCCACTCTTCCAAGCGGTATTCAGCTTATCAATTTTTGCGGAGATATCGGCGGTATACATGTCATGATTACTCCAGTGCCCTACCATGCCTGTCTTTTTTGAAAGACTCTCAGAGCCCGGCATATGTATGCCATTTGCAGCACCGTTTCTATCAAAGCCCATCGACTCCAGGTGATCAAACATATCCTTGAAGGCGGGATTGTCCATCACCTCCTCAGGGATTAGATGATGCGCCTGCATGCCATCACCGACCCTGCCACCGATATTTCTGTCGAGCTCGGTACTCCCCCCCTTCAAGCCAAGTGGATCGGCCCACCTCAGCGTATTGACTGCGTACTCATATATGTTGATACCGCCGAGTATCCTGATGGGATCCTTCGAAACGAACGCGCAGATGTCAGAGGAAAAGTACCTATGCCTGGCATATGCGAGCCCGGTCTCGTCATCGTGGTACTGCCCTTGCAGGCCAATCCGGTTGGCTACCCGGCTTTGATAGGGACCTGACGAACCGCCGATACCAGAGCCTGCGGACCAGGCAATAGTTCCGAACCTGTCAATCAAGGCATGCGGAGCTCCATTCGGATCACACTGGTAGATGTATACCCGGTGCAGCCCCTTCCCCGCCAGAACCGACCCACTGTCTGGACGGGATCCCATTACCACGCCTACGGGCGTGCGTTTCGAGTCCTCGGTTTCGCCAATACGCTGCTGCGTCACCAAAGATGCCCCCATCGAACGCACCGGGCCCACCCCCACAGAGATACCAAGCTCCGTGGCTGCCCCCCCCAGAACCATCCCACCCAATCGACCTAGCGATGATTGATCTATCGATGTACCGATCTGCACTCGTTGTTCCAATGATGTAGACGAATCGACAGCAGCGATTTCGCTGATGGCGCCCGCCTTGATATCGGCCTGAGCGACTGGTGCGAGCCGATCGTTGGCCGCTTTGCCAGGTTCAATCAGGGCCAGGGGAACAAACGATTTGGCGCAGTAAACATACTCCCGCACCCGTTCATGCAACCTGGAGAGCTGCTGCTGTCGCGCCCGTACCTCCACCAGACTTGCAACATCTCCGACCCAGATCGGTGCGACCTCATCTTCATCGTTGGCCTGCTGGACTTCGCCCAGCAACGCGTCACCATCCCAGAAGAACCAGGTTGTGCAAGCCTGATTCCGTTTGAATACCCGTCGCCCAAGGGGGTCGTATCCATAGTCGGTCGTTACGTGATTCTTTGTACTTTCAGCAAGCCGATGATTCGCATCCCAGACAAGAGTGAGATCATCCGATCCACCTTGCAGACTCCCCCTGCGTACCAGGTCACCGCCCCTATCGAACACATAGTGCACTCCCTGATAGGTCCCCTCGCGCGTCCATGTTCCTTGAGCGTCGCTTTCACCACCCACGATCCTGCGCGCTTGTACCTGTTTGATCTCTGTCCGCAGACGATCACCCGCCGGATCAGTGAAAAATCGCTCTATCTTGCCCTTTGGATCGGTGTGCTGCAGCAGCCGCCCAATGACGTCGTACCGATACTCGTCCACGCCTTGGTCACTGTCATTGCGCCGTACTAGGTTGCCGCTCCGATCGTAGTCGTAACTTGTTTCAAGCAGCGGCGCCGCGTCCTTCAGGATGGACTGGGAGATCATCAGGTTGCGACTGTTGTAACTGAAGTGGCGCAGCAGATGCGGGCTTAGTACTTCCTGCGTAATCCGACCCAACGCATCGCGCTGCATCAGGATTGGCGACTCATCATTGATCGCGATCGACACCGCTTGATCGAGAAGATCGTAGACAATCGCCACAAGGTTGCCGGCGGAAGTCCGCCGCGACACGCGATTTCCAACCTCATCGTATCCATAGCTGACCTTGAAGCCGTCCTGCAGCTCCTCCAGCATTTTTCCGGCAGGATCGTAGCGTCGCTTTATGCTCCTCGCCGGATTCCGCAGTTCAGTCAGGCGTCCGACCTTGTCGTAGCCGAAATGCTCCTGCACCTGCCTTCCTGGATGCCTTACATCGGGCATTGTCTTGCAGACGATGCGCCCCAGCTTGTCGTTTGCGAAAGAGATTCGCTGCCCCAGCGCATCCACCACGCTTTTGAGGCGCCCCGCCGCATCGTAGTCATAGCGGCGTTCCTGACCCCAATAATCGACCTCGTTGACGATACGTCCAAGCGCGTCGCGTACCAGCTGATAGGACTCTCCGCGCTGGTTGATCACCGCGATCAGTTGTTGCTCGCTATCGTAACGGTACTGCACGCTATGGCCATCTGCCTGCATGCGGGTAGACACCTGCCCGACACCCACATACTCCAGACGAGTCTCTGTACCCGCCTCGTCGACGTACCGGATCAACTGGTCTTCAGCATCGTACTCACATCGGATGCTGGTTCCCTCTGGAGCTCGGACAACCAACAGGCGGCCCTTTTTGTCGTATTCGTAATGATTGGCCTGCCCTAGCGCATCCATCTGTTGCAAAAGATTGCCGAGAGGGTCGCTTGCATAGCGCGCTTCAGAGCCGAGCGCATCAATCACCGCACAGACCAGACCGTGCCGATCGTAACGCAACCGTGTCATCGCCTGCCGGGCATTCTGCTGGGCTAGAAGTTGACCTTCCGGGCTGTACTCGAAGCTTGTTCTCGCACCGAGTGGATCCACCTGTGCCACCAGCTTGAACTTATCGTCGAATTCCTGCTGCCACGTCGCGCCGTCTGGGGTCCGCAGAACAACCATGTTGTCCAGCGGATCATAGTCAAACTGAAAGCTGCTTCCATCTGCCCGTGTCAGGCAGCACAAGTTGCCGCGTGCATCGTAAGCAAAGCCCGTGCGCAGGCCTTCCGGATCCGTGACCGCCACCGTACGCCCGAAGTCGTCGTACTCAAAGAAGGTGACGCCATCGAGCGGATCAATTTCGCACAGTGGTAGCTGGTTCTCATCGAACTTGATCACACTCAGGTGGCCGAGCGAATCAGTCACGCGCGTCTCGCGCAGCAGTGCGTCGTACTCGAAGTGATAGTCGTACAGGCCGCCATCGCCCCAGGAGTGCACTACCCGTCCCTGCGCATCGAACGCGTAGTAGAACGACAGCCCGACCCGGTCCGTGTGCTGCACCAATCGATGCTGTTGATAGACAAATGTGCGCGCCGCACCCAAAGCGTCCAGCGCTGCAGCCAGATCACCTTCACCGCTATAGCGGTAACTCACCAGCGGATGCACCAGCCCGGTTGCCGGGTCGTGCAGTGCCATCCGCTCGATGCGGCCATGGCGCGTATCCACGTCGATGAAGCGGCCCTGTAAGCCGTCAACTCCGCTTTCAACGATACGTACCAGATGGCCATCATTGCGCTCGAAGCGCCAGAAGTTGCCACTGGCGTCTTCGATGCGTTCCAACGCCAGCAGGCCATGCACTGGTAGCGCAGCAACTCCACTCGGCAGGTCCCCGCCGAACACATATTGCAGCCCGCCCTTGAAGCGCACCCGCAGCTGACCGTTCCGGCGCAGCAGGCGCGCGCCATCCACAAAATCGAGTATCGCTGCCGCTTCACCATCAACCGGTGGCAGCTCGGGGAAGAAGGCCACCTGCCCCGGCCCCGACATCCACACCGAGCCGTCGGCCAACACTTCCAAAGTAATATCGGCAGGTGTCTGCCAGCCGATACCACAGGCGCCGCCGCGCCCGATCTGGGCGGAACTGTAGCTGCGCTGCCACGCGAACGGCAGACGGCCTGGGATTTCAAAATCCCGGTGACTGACCACCACGCTGCCGTCGCGGATATCAACCGGTTCAGCGCGCAGGATCTTGCACTTCAACGTGCCAGACGGCAGATGGCCCCACTTACCTTGACGCCAAGCCTTGAAGGCATCCATCTTGCCCTGGAAGAATTTGCTCTTGCGCAGCTTGCCCAACCCGGCAAACGCGGCGCGGAACGCCATCGCTGTCCACGAAATTGTTGGCGGCCCGCCCACGGTCACGCTACTGGGAATGGCCACGTTCAAACCGGTCGGCAGTGACATCGCGCGCAGCGGTTTCTTCGGCTTCTTCACCCGAAAGGGATTGATCATCCCGGCCAGGTTGCAGTCCAGCACCGGCATCGCCAGCCGGGAGAACGGCTCGCCATCCGCGGATACGGTACGGCTACCCATGAAGATTTCTTCGCCGTCGAACTGCGGACCCATTGGTGCCGCCAACGGTGGCGCCCACACGCCCAATGGAATATGCACGTCCAGCCCGCCAGTTCCGGCGGTGGCGCGGTGCACACCATTGACCTTGATCGTCGAGCCGATAAACGGAATGTAATCGAAGGGATCCAGCACCAAGCCGATATGCGGCGTTGGCAGCGGGCTTGGCGGCACCGCATACATGTGGATGTCGATGCCCAACTGCGGATCGAGGTGTTTGGCGGCGATGCTCATGGCAACACTCCTTGTCGCTCAGATCGCGCGCAGCAACGCACGCAGGAAGGCTTTGACCTCGTCGCGATAGTCGGCGCTGATCCAGGCCACCACGATGATCCCGACCACGATAGCCACCGCCATCACTACTGTTTTTCTGCTTGGCGTCATGCCAGTGCTGCTCCTGCCGTTGTTGATGCGTCACGTGTCACAGCCGATGGCTGCAGTAGTGCTGATGGATCGGGCAGTGGCTGCATCGCCGGCGGCTCGCTCCATACGGGTATCTCGTGGTCCAGCGGGTGTTCGAGCGTCGGAATACCGTTCCAATGGGGATCGAGGAAGTCGCGGCCCACGGCCACGATCTTGCGGAAGAACTCATCGCCGGCCTGGATCAAGCGCTCGCGTTCCTGCTGGGCGCGATGGAATCCCTGCTCCAACGCTGCGTCCAACTGCACCTCGATGGCGTCGAGCGCAGCGCGTGCGGGCCGCGGGCCCAGCGCCATGGCGTTGCTCTCGGCATCGACAAACACCTTGGTACTGGCCTGTATATAGTCTGCCGAAACCCCTTGCAGCTTCTCGCAGCGTCGTGTGTCCTGCAGCAACAGTAGGTCCCACAATGCCTGCGGCAAGGTCGTCGTCTTGCGGTCTGCCGGCGACAACGGCTTTGCGATGCGAATCGCTTCCAGCAGCTCGGTGCGCGCGACTTCTTTATTACCCGCCTGCAACTGGCACCAACCGGCCATGCGCTGCCCTTCCAGCTGGAACATCGGATTGGGGATACTGGCAGCCGACGCCGATGCCTGCAGATAGGTCTGTGCTGCGCGTTCTGGCTGCTTCGCAGTCAACCAGCAACCGGCTTCGCCAAACCAGCTCTGCATCACCAGATCCGCGCCTGCGGCATTGCCGCCTGAGCGGGCACTCTCAGCAGCGCTGCGGGCAGTGCGGTAAGCATGGATGGCATTGGCGTGGTCGCCGTGCTTGAGCCAGCTGCCCGCCACCATCATCTGCACTACCGATTGCTGATCGTGCCAGCCGCTGCGTGACGCCAGCGCCTGCGCGCGCTCGGCGCGGGCAAGCACCTGTGCGGGGCTACCGCGTTCGATCAGCAGCATCAGGTCAGCAAGCAACTGACGGTACAGCACCTCGGGGCCGCGTCCACTCGCCTGCGCGGCGGTGTCACGGGCAATGGCGAACATATCGACGTCGCCGCCGATCAAGGTAGCCGTGTCACTGTGCTTGTCCAACAGCGGCTGCCAACGCGGATCTTCCTGGGTGTCGACCAATACCAATCGCAGTCGCTTGCCAAAGCCAGCGCTGAGCGCCGCCGAGACCCAGCGTTCAAAGCCGTCACCCGGGGCATGACGTTCTGGTTCCAACACCGCCGCCATCAAGCGCATATGGTCGCCATGATGTTCAACAAAGCTCTCAAGCACTTCGACCACGCCCGCAGCCGAATCCGGGTGGGTTTCATTGGGGCCGCGCCAGCCGAGTGACACGCCCTGCTCGCGCAGTTCATCCTGACTGCCGAGGTAGCGCTCCAACAAGTCCTGCTTGATCTGCCGGCTGTAGCGGAAGCCGAGCTCGTAGCGCGCATCGATACGCAGGAAATAGTCCGGCGTATTGCGTCCTTCGTCGTGCCGCTGCATCTCGAAGAAAGCAGCAAGCAGACGGCTGGCGTTGGCCGGCAAACGCCATATCAGCAATCGCCTGGAAGGATCGGAGCTGGCCTGTAACCAGGCTTCGCGCAAGGTATCGAGGCCGCGCAACATGGGTGTGTCCTGCACGCTGAATCTCCGTTCTGCTTAGCAGTTGAGCTTGATCTCGCTACCGTTGACCGACACGCCACTGGCGTTGATCACCACCTCAGAACCACCGGCGCTGATCCTGATCTCACCGGCGGTAATCTCGATGGCGGATGATTCGCCCACTGCAGCGATCAGCTTGGCTGCGGACGACAAGGTCATGTCGCCGGTCGAGAACTGCGAATGGGTTTCAGTGACACCCTGCTCGAACGTTCCCTCCACACCGATGGTGCGCGAGCCCTTGTTGGCATCCTCCACCGCGCCGGTCACGCCGCGCTTGTCCAGGCCAGTAATCGTGGTTTCCCGTCCCGCCAGGTACTGCTCGGTAACTTTTCCCTGCACCTGCTCCCACGAGGTCGAGGTGATGGTTTGCTTCCACGTGCCAGTGCGCTGACTGATGTAGTTGCCGGTCAACGTCGTGGTGAAAGGACCGGTGATGGTTTCGGTATAGCCGAAAGCGAGAATCGTCTTGGTCTGACCTGTGTGATAGGTCTCGGCGACTGCGCCGGTGACATCGGTAGTGCGAGTGCCGGTGACGGTCGAGGTATCGGTGCCGGTAACGGTGATGCCGCGATTGCCGGTGATACCGATGGTCTGGTTGCCGCCCACCGTCATGCCGTGGTCAACCGTAACACTCGTGGTTTTGTTGTTGAGAATGCTAGCGGTCTGGTCATTGAGCACAGTGGTGACCATGTCGCGCTGCGCGCGCATGTTCAACAGCTCGCCACCCGCACCATCGTGCATGGTGACTTCGTTCCAGCCGCCACCCTTGACCGTTTTCGACTTCAGGCCGCTGACTTCCATGCCGAACGGCGGCATGTTCTGCTCGTTGTAGACACGACCGGTGATGATCGGGCGGTCCGGATCGCCGTCAAGAAAATCGACGATGACTTCCTGGCCGATGCGTGGCGGCGACACACCACCCATGTCAGCGCCAGCCCAGGGACTGGAGCTACGGATCCAGCACGAGGCGTTCTCACGTCGATCCAGCTTCCTGTCCCAGTGGAACTGCACTTTCACCCGGCCATAGGCATCGGCATGCAGCTCTTCCCCAGGCGGGCCGACCACGGTTGCGGTCTGCGGCCCAGGCATGCGTGGCCACGGCGTCTGCCGCAAGGGTCGGTACGGAATACGCCGACGCAATACCTGCGCCTTCATCTCAACGCTGGGCAACTCCGCACTGGAGAAATCGCTGGCGAAGTTGTTGTGGCCCTCGCGCTGCATCGACACCACGAAGAACTCACGATCCGCCTCGTCGCGACCAATGAAATCGGGATGCCGCTCCAAACTGAAGCAGGCGCCTGCCCCAAGTTCCCTCGCATTACCTGCGCACTCGAACAACTTGGTCGGCCAGCTGACCTCCTCATTACGCACGGCCGCCAGCGCTTCTCCAACGCGACTGTTCGCAAAGCGCGCTGCACCGTCATAACGGTATTGCTCCAGTGGCGGCAATAAGCCCATCGGCACCTGATTGCCCTGGTTTCCGTCGAGTTGTTGCTTGGGCTGCTTGAAATCGAAACTGCGCAACGTCTGCGCGCTTGGCCCTACCCTGCGCCGCGCACCCCAACGATGCAGGCCGGTACGTGCCAAGGTGCCTTGATCGGACACATACGCGATCGCAGCTGGTTCACCGTGTACGACACTGAGCGTGGAGTCATCGCTGATGATCAGCGTATGCCCTTCGTCATCGTGCACGAAGCTGTAGTACAGACCCGCGTCTTCCAGCAGGCGACTGACAAAGGCAAAGTCGGATTCGTTGTACTGCACGCAATACGACAAGGGCGGCAGCTTGCCCGCGTTGAGATCGTAGCGATAGCGCGCCAACTGCTCGTAGCCGGCAAACACTTCTTCGATGATCTGCAGAACATTCTTGTCCTGGAAGATACGGCAATTGCTGGTGTAATCGAGGAAGGCGAACCACGGCGCCACCTCGGCGCGGTAGCTGTTGAACTGCGCCTGTTGCCCGGTGCTGGCGAACTCGCGTACATAGCCGTGCACGCTACGGCCACCAAACTCATCGCCAAGCAGCAGACGTAGCGGCTGCCCAACCAGCTGCTTCAGCTCCAGCCTTGGCTGGGTAGACAGCAACTCGACGTGATAGAGGAATGGTGCGGAGACCGATTCATTGCCGTCAAAACGCTTGACCAGAAAGGTCTCTGGTGAAAGCGCGGTTTCCACGCGAACCAGGCGGCGGTCTTGATGCAGGCGTTGCAAGCCGCCTGCTGCTGAAAGTGATTCTGCAAACATCGGGCGTTCCGTCGTCCCATGCGTTGTGGAGAACCCGACTGTGCCATCGCTTTATGTAACGCGCCAGTTTTCTGACACCCATATCGGGTCATTGAATGCTGAATTCGTAGGAATGTATTGGTCGAAGATGAACTTCATCACGCCGCCCTCACGCAATCAAAGCGGGGTCTGGCGGTGAACTGCGCGGATTCTGTTGTCGGTGGCTTGCAGACGGTGTTCGTTGTCTGGGCATTCGAGACAGGTCTTTAGCGATGTAGATCACACAAAGCTGTGCAGGCGGGTACCGTTGTCTGGATAAGCGCAGCGCAACCGGGGGAAAAGGAACCAGAATTCCTTCAGGCTTTCTGCCTGCGTTTCCAGGTGCGCTGCCCGCACCGGGGATACGTGCTACGAGTGCTGATGGATCGGGGGCGAAGCCCCTGCCGAGCATGGCTCGGCACTACCGGAGGTACGCACGCGTTGGATCAAGCGGATGCGCAGTGCTCGACTATCAGCTGGATGGCTTTGCCGCCGCGGTAGTCGTCGCTCACCAGTCGGTAGGCGAGCTGCACGTGCTGCGCGGGCGCGGTGCCGGTCCAGCCGCTGAAATGGATCGCGTTGATCCGCGCCGTGCTGCCTGTCTGACGCAGTACGAACTTCAGATGACGCTCCTTGAGCACGCGCCATTCAAGCACTTCGAAAGCACCGTCAAACAAAGGTTCGGCGAAGCCCTGCCCCCACGGACCGGCAAGACGCAGTGCTTCGGCGTGCTGGAAATCCAGTTCGGCAGGTGACAACTCGCCATCGCTGAGCAGCTGCTGTTGCAGCAATGCCGGGTCCAGACTGCGTTGCACCTGCTGCTCGAAGGCTGCCTTGAATGCATCCAGATTTGCCAATGGCAAACTCAGCCCCGCAGCCATCGCGTGACCACCGAACTTTTCCATCAATCCTGGATGATTGGCGTTGATCGCGGCCAAGGCATCACGAATGTGGAAGCCGCTGATCGAACGCGCCGAGCCACGCAATGCATCGCCACCGGGTTCAGCCGGTGCAAAGGCGATCACCGGCCGATGCAGGCGATCCTTCATCTTCGATGCAACCAGGCCCACCACACCCGGGTGCCACTCAGCGTCGAACAGACAGGCCGCGACGGGGCGCTGCATGTCGTCATCCAGCACGGCGCGGGCAACAGCACGTTCGGCATCGTCGGTCATGATCTGCTGCACGGCGCGGCGCTCGGCATTGATCTCTTCCAGCAACGTGGCAATTTCCCGTGCCTGTGCTGGATCTTCGGTCAACAACAGCTCAATGCCCAGCGCCATGTCTTCCAGACGCCCTGCCGCATTCAAACGCGGCGCAACGGCGTAACCGATGTCGCTGGCGCTGAGCCGACGCGGGTCACGTCCGCTCACTTCGATCAAGGCCTGCAGGCCGACGCTGGCCTTGCCGGCGCGCAGACGGCGTAAACCCGCTGAAACCAGGGCGCGATTGTTTTCATCCAGTGCCACCAGGTCGGCGACAGTGCCGACGGCGACCAGGTCCAGCAGCGTCAGCAGATCAGGTTCCGGCTGGGTCCCGAATGCTGCCTGCTCGCGCAGGTGGCGACGCAGCGCCATCAGCACATAAAAGATGACGCCGACACCGGCCAGTGCTTTGCTGGGGAATGCGTCACCGTCCACGTTCGGATCGACGATCGCATCGGCTGGCGGCAGCTGTTCACCAGGAAGATGGTGATCGGTGACCAGCACCTGCCAACCCAAGGCTTTTGCTGCGCGCACGCCAGCATGGCAGGCGATGCCATGGTCGACCGTGACCAGCAGATCCGGCTTCAACCCAGCCAGTTCTTCCACCAAGGATGGCGACAAGCCATAGCCATGCACCATCCGGTTCGGCACCGCATGCACCACATCACGCGCGCCCAGCATGCGCAGGCCACGCACACCCACCGCGCAGGCGGTGGCACCATCGCAATCGAAATCACCGACGATCAGGATGCGCTTGTCGCTGGCAATGGCATCGGCCAACAGCTGCACCGCTGCCTGCATGCCGCCCAGCAGATCAGGCGCGTGCAACTGGGCAAGCCGGGGCTGTGCCTGCTCTGGCGTGGCAGCACCGCGTGCGGCATAGATACGGCGCAGCAACGGCAGGGTCTCATCGTTCCAGCCGTCGACCGCGACCATGTCGCGGCGAACGATCTTCAAACTGTCACTCATCAGCAAGCGTCATGATCGGTTTCTTCCACAGGAGCCAACGCTGTCCGCGGGTGATGCGGTAGCCGGTGCCATCTTCGAAATCCAGCTGCAACTCGCTAAGTTCGCCACGCTTGAGTGCATCGAGCAAGGGGGCGATTGCATCCCGTGCAAGCTGCTGCAGCGAGCGTAGCTGACGCAGATCGACCAGTGCATCCACGCTCTGCTCGCCGCCCAGGCGCACGCCGGCCATAGCGGCCAAACCCTGCACCAGGGCATCGCGGCTGCGCACCTGCGCGTGCGCGGTATGTACCGATGCCGGCAGGCTGCCAGCGCCCCAGAACCACAGCGAATTGACCGCACGCTGGCCTTGGGCCACACGTTGTTCATTCCATGGATGCTGGTGCAGGACCACCTGCGCTTCGGTCAGCAAAGCGCGCCACCGGCGTCCGTTCTCACCGTTGGGCAGATGCGAAAACAAGTCGTCGCCGAGCACGACATCCGGTTCTGCGAACTCGGGCAGCGGCGTGTCGGCCGGCAAACGCAGGTACCAACGAGACGGCGTCGGCGCATCCAATTGGTAGCCGAAGCCGGCGAACAAAGGCTGCAACGCAGGCAACAAGGCGTCCACGTCAGCTTGTTCCAAGCGCAGCGTCTCGGCAGCTGCCATCAGACGCGCGCCTTGCATGTCCGGCACGATATTGGCTGGATCGGCGCGCAGCCAAAAGCCGCCAGCAGCATCGCCGGCATCGGTCTGGCGGGTCAAGGCGGCAGCCGACCAGTTGGCCGGCTGCACGCTGAAGTGACGGCGCAGCTGCGCCGACTCACCGGCCGTACCGAGCGAACGCTCGGCACGGCCCAGTGCCGCGGCCACCTGCGTCGGCAGTTCGCCTGCCGGAAAACGGCTGCGCGCTGGCAGCAGCAGTGTGGCCTTGGCCATCGTCAGTCGAGGTATTCGACGCTGACGATTTCGTACTCGCGCTGGCCAGCCGGCGCGTCGATGGCGATGGCGTCGCCTTCGTGCTTGCCGATCAGGGCACGCGCTACCGGCGAGGAAATGGCAATCAAGCCCAGCTTGATGTCCGCTTCCAGGTCACCGACGATCTGGTAACGCTTCTCTTCGTCGCTCTCGACGTCAGCCAGGGTCACCGTTGCGCCGAACACCACCTTGCTGCCGGCGTTGAGCTTGCTGATGTCGATCACTTCCGAATGCGACAATTCACCTTCCAGCTGCTTGATGCGGCCTTCGATGAAGCCCTGCTCTTCGCGCGCAGCGTGGTACTCGGCGTTTTCCTTCAGATCACCGTGCTCGCGCGCTTCGGCGATGGCGGCGATGACCTTGGGGCGCTTTTCCGACTTCAGGTGATCCAGTTCCTCACGCAGGCGTTTGGCGCCCTTCATCGTGATGGGGGCTCTCATGCATTCAACTCCTTGTGCAGTTCCTGCAGCGACAACACCGGACCGGTGCCACGGAACTCCAGCGACTGCACCAGCGCCTTGGCGCCAGCAACGGTGGTGGAGTACGTGATGCGGTTCTGCAGTGCCTCGCGGCGGATCGAGAACGAGTCGTTGATCGCAGCACGGCCTTCGGTCGTGTTGACGATGTAGACGATCTCGCCATTCTTGATGCTGTCCACGATGTGCGGACGGCCTTCAACTACCTTGTTGACGACGTCACAGGTATAGCCATGCTGCTGCAACCACGCGGCCGTGCCACGGGTGGCAACCAGCGAGTAGCCACGTTCGACCAGACCTTGCACCGCCGGCATCACGCGCTGCTTGTCAGCGTCGCGTACCGAGATGAAGACCTTGCCGACCGGCGGGGTCTTGATGCTGCCAGCTTCCTGCGCGCGTGCAAACGCAGCGCTGAAGCTGCGGCCCACGCCCATCACTTCACCGGTGGAGCGCATTTCCGGCCCGAGGATAGGATCCACGCCCTGGAACTTGGCGAACGGGAAGATGGCCTCCTTCACCGAGTAATAGCCCGGCACGATTTCCTTGGTCGCGCCCTGCTCGGCCAGCGTCTTGCCGGCCATGCAGCGGGCGGCGATCTTGGCCAGCGCCATACCGGTTGCCTTGGACACGAACGGCACGGTGCGCGAAGCACGCGGGTTCACTTCCAGCAGGTAGATCACGTCCTTGCCATCGGCATCGGTCTGCACCGCGAACTGGGTGTTCATCAGGCCGACAACCTGCAGTGCCTTGGCCAGCTCGGTGACCTGCCGACGCAGTTCGGCCTGGGTTTCAGCCGACAGCGAGTACGGCGGCAGCGAGCAGGACGAGTCACCGGAGTGCACGCCGGCTTCTTCGATGTGCTCCATCACGCCGCCGATCAGGACTTTGCCGTCCTTGTCGCAGATGATGTCGACGTCGGCTTCGACAGCCGCATCAAGGAAATGATCCAGCAGCACCGGCGAATCGTTGGACACCTTGACCGCGTCGCGCACGTAGCGGGCCAGGTCGGATTCGCTGTAGACGATTTCCATCGCACGGCCGCCGAGCACGTAGCTCGGGCGCACCACCAGCGGGTAGCCGATTTCGCGGGCCAGCAGCAGGGCTTCCTGGTCGTTGCGGGCGATGCGGTTCGGCGGCTGCTTCAGGCCGAGCTTCTCGACCAGCTGCTGGAATCGCTCACGGTCTTCAGCCAGATCGATGGAGTCCGGCGAGGTGCCGATCACCGGCACGCCATTGGCTTCCAGCGCACGCGCCAGCTTCAGCGGGGTCTGGCCGCCGTACTGCACGATCACGCCCTTGGGCTGTTCCAGCTCGACGATTTCCAGCACGTCTTCCAGCGTCAGCGGCTCGAAGTACAGGCGGTCGGAGGTGTCGTAATCGGTCGACACGGTTTCCGGATTGCAGTTGACCATGATGGTTTCGAAACCATCCTCGCGCAGGGCGAGCGCGGCGTGCACGCAGCAGTAGTCGAACTCGATGCCCTGGCCGATACGGTTCGGGCCACCGCCAAGAATCATGATCTTGTCGCGGTTGCTCGGTGCAGCCTCGCACTCGTCCTCGTAGGTCGAGTACAGGTAGGCGGTGCCGGTGGCGAACTCGCCAGCGCAGGAGTCAACGCGCTTATAGACCGGACGCACCTTGTGGGCGCGACGTAGTGCACGGATGGCGGCTTCGTTGGTGCCGGTCAGCTGTGCCAGGCGTGCATCGGAGAAACCAGCGCGCTTGAGCTTGCGCAGGCGCGCCGCGTCCAGCGCGTCGATGCCTTCGGCATGCACCTGCTTTTCATCGGCAATGATTTCTTCGATCTGGTCGAGGAACCACGGATCGATATGCGACAGGCCGTAGATTTCCTCCACGCTCATGCCGGTACGGAAGGCATCACCCACGTAGAACAGACGCTCCGGGCCCGGGGCCTTGAGCTCGCGCTTCATGGTGGCGATGTCGTCTTCGTTGCCCAGGTCCAGCTCGGTCGGGTCGAGGCCAACCTTGCCGGTTTCCAGGCCACGCAACGCCTTCTGCAGCGATTCCTTGAAGGTGCGACCCATCGCCATCACCTCGCCCACCGACTTCATCTGGGTGGTCAGGCGCGCATCGGCAGCCGGGAACTTCTCGAAGGCAAAGCGCGGAATCTTGGTGACGACGTAATCGATGGACGGCTCGAACGAGGCCGGGGTCAGGCCGCCGGTGATTTCGTTCTTCAATTCGTCCAAGGTGTAGCCGACCGCCAGCTTGGCGGCGACCTTGGCAATCGGGAAACCGGTGGCTTTGGAGGCCAGTGCCGAGGAACGCGACACGCGCGGGTTCATCTCGATCACCACCACGCGGCCGGTGGTCGGGCTGATGCCGAACTGCACGTTGGAGCCGCCGGTGTCCACGCCGATCTTGCGCAGCACGGCGATGGAGGCATCGCGCAGGCGCTGGTATTCCTTGTCGGTCAGGGTCTGCGCCGGTGCCACGGTGATCGAGTCACCGGTGTGCACGCCCATCGGGTCGAGGTTTTCGATCGAGCAGACGATGATGCAGTTGTCCGCGGTGTCGCGGACCACTTCCATTTCGAATTCCTTCCAGCCCAGCACCGACTCTTCCACCAGCACTTCGCTGGTCGGCGACAGTTCCAGGCCGCGGCTGACGATCTCGATCAGCTCTTCGCGGTTGTAGGCGATACCGCCGCCGCTGCCACCGAGGGTGAAGGACGGGCGGATGATGGTCGGATAGCCAACGCGGGTCTGGATTTCCAGTGCCTCTTCCAGCGTATGGGCAACAGCAGCGGTCGGGCATTCCAGACCGATTTCGCCCATCGCCACGCGGAACAGCTCGCGGTCTTCGGCCATCATGATCGCTTCGCGCTTGGCGCCGATCAGTTCGACGTTGTACTTCTCCAGCACGCCGTTATCAGCCAGGTCCAGCGCGCAGTTCAGCGCGGTCTGGCCGCCCATGGTCGGCAGCAGCGCGTCGGGACGCTCCTTCTCGATGATCTTCGCCACCGTCTGCCAGTTGATCGGCTCAATGTAGACGGCATCGGCCATCTCCGGGTCGGTCATGATCGTGGCCGGGTTGGAGTTCACCAACACCACGCGGTAACCCTCGTCACGCAGCGCCTTGCACGCCTGCGCGCCGGAGTAGTCGAACTCACAGGCTTGGCCGATGACGATCGGGCCGGCGCCGATGATCAGGATGGTTTTTAGGTCGGTGCGCTTTGGCATTTTCTTCTCTAAGTCAGTACAGCGTGTCTGGGGGAAGTGATCGCACGCTGTCGATCAGGAAAACTCTTCTGGATCAATCGTGACACCGCATTGGCTCTGGATGCGCTCGCTCAGGCGCAGCGGCAGGCCATCGGGCATGGCACCCAGCTCCGCAAGCACGGCGCCCAAGGCTTCATAGGAGCCGCTGGCCATGAACTCGCCTACCTGCTTGCGCTCCAGTTCGCTGGGCTCACCCTCGAACTCGGCGGGCAACGCCGTGCCGTACATCATCTGGCGCTGGGTCGCGACCATGCGCTTGCCGCCCTGGCTTGAATAGAACGCCTGCCAGCGCTTGAGGTGCTGCTGCCCGTCGTTGCCGAGATTGGCGACGAGGCGATCCACCAGTGCTTCGTTCAGGACATCGCCGATTGGCTTGGCCATGCACTCGCGCTGTGGTGCCGGAATCTGCTGGAAGAGCGTGGCATTGGCCAACATGGAAGTGGCCGCGTCATTGCCCATGCGCTCGAAGCCGGTCAGCGGCAACAGTTCGCGGATCTCCTGCGCGGTCACTGGCGCCGCGCTGGCCACCGAGGTGGCCAGCAGCGCCGGCAACATCAGCCAGCGCGCCTTGCTCACGCCTTGGCCCCTTCCATCAGGCTGATGAAGCGATCGAACAACGGTGCTACGTCACGCGGACCGGGCGACGCTTCCGGGTGGCCCTGGAAGGAGAACGCCGGTGCATCGGTCAAGGCGATGCCCTGGATGGTCTGGTCGAACAGCGAGCGATGGGTGACCCGTACATTGGCCGGCAGCACGCTTTCGTCGATGGCGAAGCCGTGGTTCTGCGAGGTGATCATCACCCGGCCGTCGTCGATGTCCTGCACCGGGTGGTTGGCACCGTGGTGACCGTGGCCCATCTTCATGGTCTTTGCGCCTGCAGCCAGGCCCAGCAGCTGGTGGCCCAGGCAGATGCCGAAGGTCGGAACCTTCTGCTCGACGAAGGTCTTGATCGCGCTGATGGCGTAGTCACAGGGTTCCGGATCGCCCGGGCCGTTGGACAGGAACACGCCGTCCGGCTTGAGTGCCAGCACCTCGGCAGCCGGGGTCTGCGCCGGCACGACGGTCAGCTCGCAGCCGCGCTCGGCCAGCATGCGCAGGATGTTGGTCTTGACGCCAAAGTCGTAGGCCACAACCTTGAACTTCGGTTCGGCGCGCACGAATTCGTTACGGTCCAGGTCCAGCTGGCCGTCGGTCCAGCCGTAGGACGTGTCGGTGCTGACTACCTTGGCCAGATCCATGCCCTTCAGGCCGGGGAACTTGCGGGCGGCTTCCAGCGCCTTCTCGACATCGATGTCGGGGCCAGCCATCAGCGCGCCGTTCTGGGCGCCGCGCTCACGCAAGATGCGGGTCAGCTTGCGGGTGTCGATGCCGGAGATGGCCACCACACCGCGCTGGATCAACCAATCCTGCAGCGATACCTGGTTACGCCAGTTGCTTGGGCGGCGCGGCACATCGCGAACGATCAGGCCCGATGCCCATACCTTGGAGGCTTCATCGTCCTGGTCGTTCATACCGGTGTTGCCGATATGCGGGTACGTCAGGGTGATCATCTGCCGGGCGTAGGACGGATCGGTCAGCATTTCCTGGTAACCGGTCATGGCGGTGTTGAACACCACCTCACCCACGGATAGGCCGGGCGCGCCTACGGATTCGCCCTCGAATACGGTGCCGTCTTCGAGCACGAGAATTGCGGCTTGGGTCACGGGAATCTCACTTTGGCTACCGGGGGACTCCGAAGCCACGCCTGCGTTCACGGTCAAAAACCGGTTGCAAAAAAGCGCGGACGGCGGTCTGGGAACCGGTCCGGCTAACGTGTTTCGGCGAGCCGGAATTGTAAAGGCAAGGGGGCACCAACGCCAGCGCCCCGTGCGCTTTCCTTCAGCTGTTCAGTGGTTACAAAAGCCACATTCCGGCGGCAACCTGCTCCGTATTCAGCTATTTCAAGCCTGCGCGGGCGTTCCGACCAGATCCCGCACCCGGTACTGGCCCGGACTACGTTGGCGCAGTTGCTTGGCCGCATGCAGCGCCCCGCGCGCAAAAATGTCGCGATTGGTAGCCCGGTGCACCAGCTCCACCCGCTCGCCCAGCCCGCTGAACTGGACGAAGTGCTCGCCGATGATGTCGCCAGCGCGCAGGCTGGCGTAGCGTGGCTCGGCGCCACCATGCTGGGCCGATTCCCCCAGCGTCAACGCGGTACCGGAAGGCGCATCCTTCTTGTGCACGTGATGGGATTCGACGATATCGCAGTCCCAGCCCGGCAATGCCGCCGCTGCCCGCTCGACCAGCTCGGCCAGCACCGCGACACCAAGGCTGAAGTTGGTCGCCCAAACCAGAGGAATCTTGTCTGCCGCAGCGGCCAACGCGCCCTGCTGCTGTTCGCTGATCCCGGTCGTCCCCGACACCAGGCCGACGCCGCGCTCCACGCACAGCGCCAGCACCGGATCAAAGCCCTCCGGCAAGCTGAAATCGATCGCCACATCAAACGCTGGCGCGCCGGACAGCTCGCTGGCGGCGAAATGCGGGATACCGTCGATAACACGCTGGATTGGTGGTTTGCGCACCACCGCAGCAACCACCTGCAACGAGGAGTCTTCTGCCGCAAGGCGCAGCAGGGCTTGGCCCATGCGCCCGGAGGCGCCATGGATCAGCAAACGGGTTGGAGTCGTATTCATGCGCGCACGCTAACGCTTCAATGGCCTGGCGCACAAGCGCACAACGCGTGATTACATCCTGCCGACATGGGTGATCGCGCGACTGCCGGTCATGTAGGTCCTCCAACGACTGCGCTCCAAGGTGTCGCGGCCACGGCTTACCATGCGAACCCCCGCCATTTCGACGATGGCGGAAACCTCAACCTCGGCCGAGCGACCATCGCTGGCAATGCTGATGCTGTTCACCTTCTGCTCGTAGCGCAGCGGCATGCGACCACCGAAGGCTTCCCGGAACTGGCGCAGCTGGCTCATGCTTTCAGCCAGAGAGGCGCAATACTGCTCCCTGTCATAGCGCTGCTCGGCCTGCTGGGTTTCGGTCTTGGTTACCGTGGTCTGCACATAGTCTTTCGACAACATCTCGCACAACGGCTTGTCGTCGCCTGCTTCAAGCGCTTTGTCGGCGCGCAGGTACAGCGCGCGCACCTGGGACTCGGTGATCTTGTTGCCGCCACGCAGATACACCGATCCGCCCACAGCAAACACCACGACCAACATCACCACGCCAATCAATGACTTCATGCCTTCCCCCTGGTTGCTTCCTGCAATCGACGCAGTGTACAGCCGAAGCACATGGGCCTGCACCGCACTGCCAGGACTACCGCAGCTCGGGCAAGCGTTGCGCACGCGGGACAAGGCCTGACTGATCTTTCGGGCCGCCCATCAACGGCCCTGTGTCTGCTGTTGGTTTTCGAGCTTCTCGGTTTACGCCGCTCCTACAGAAAAACGCCGGGGTTACCCGGCGCTTTCGTCATGCTCAATGCTGCTTGGGCTCGCTTGGTCCGCAGCTGTTGCAGCCGCCGCATGCGCCCGCAACGCTGCTAGCCGGCGGCGCCAGACGCCGCCCCCACGCCTGAAGCCGCGGCGAACGCTGCGGCTTCACCAGCCACAGCGCAAGCAGGCCGCGCAGCTTGCGCAATACACCCGGAAATTGTTTCTTCAGCACCACCCAGGCACTGACCAACACCGCCACGGCGATGATCAGGTATTGCAGCAGCAGGCCCTTGTCCATCAGCCGGCTCCCAGCGCCACCGCCACCTGGTAGGTGACGAACGCCGCCAGATAGGCTGCGCCGAACAGGTAGACCGTGGCGAAGGCCATCTGCTTCCACGAATTGGTCTCACGCTTGATCGTGGCCAACGTGGAAATGCACATCGGCGCGTAGATGAACCAGACCATCAGCGACAAGCCGGTCGCCAAGGTCCAGCCATCGCTGATCACCGGGGTCAGCGCCTGGATGGCCGCGTCGTCATCGGCCGCCGACAAGGCATAGATCGTGGCCAGCGAAGACACCGCCACCTCGCGCGCGCCCATGCCCGGGATCAAGGCAATACAGATCTGCCAGTTGAAACCGAGGGGGGCGAAGATCACCGCCATCGCGTGGCCGATCTGGCCGGCGAAGCTGTAATCGATGGCCGGCATGGTCGCATTCTCGGGTGCACCCGGGTACGACAGCAGGAACCACAGCAGGATGGTCAGCGCCAGAATGATGCCACCCACGCGCTTGAGGAAGATCATCGCGCGCTCATACAGGCCGACCAGCAGGTCGCGCGGATTGGGCAGGCGGTAAGACGGCAGCTCCAGCATCAAGGGATGCTCGCTCTTGTCGCGACGGAACTTCTTCATCGTCCATGACATCACCAGCGCACTGAGGATGCCGGCCACATACAGGGCAAACAGCACCAGACCCTGCTGGTTGAACACGCCCCACACGGTCTTGGCCGGGATGAAGGCACCAATCAGCAAGGCATATACCGGCAGGCGCGCCGAACAGGTCATCAGCGGCGCGACCAGAATGGTTGCCAGGCGGTCACGCGGATCCTGGATCGAGCGGGTCGACATGATGCCCGGCACCGCACAGGCGAAGCTGGACAGCAACGGGATGAACGAGCGCCCGGACAGACCGGCCGAGGCCATCATCCGATCCAGCAGGAAGGCAGCGCGCGGCAGGTAACCGGATTCTTCCAGCGCCAGGATGAAGGCGAACAGGATCAGGATCTGTGGCAGGAACACCAGCACACCACCGACACCAGCAATGATGCCGTCCACCAGCAGGCTGCTGAGCGGCCCTTCCGGCAGCTTCTCGGCCACCATCGGCCCCAGCCAACCGAAGGCCGCTTCGATGCCATCCATCAATGGCGTAGCCCAGGCGTACACCGCCTGGAAGATCAGGAACATCACCACGGCCAGGGTCAGCAGGCCGTACACCGGGTGCAACAACCAGCGGTCCAGCGCGTCATCCACCTTGGCGGTCGGTGCCGGCATGCGCACGGCCGATGCGAGGATGTCACGCACCTGTACGTGGTAGTCGGCGCCCGGCTCCACCGCATGCACAGGCATGGCGTCCAGATGCGGCATCAATGTATCGATACGCTCAACCAGCGCGCGCGCACCGTTGTGGCGCACCGCGACGGTTTCCACCACCGGCACGCCCAAGGCCTTTTCCAGCGCCGGCACGTCGATCTCGATGCCACGCTTGCGCGCCGCGTCAACCATGTTCAGGGCAACCACCATCGGTTTGCCGAGCTCGCGCACTTCCAGCGCAAAGCGCAGATGCAGGCGCAGATTGGTCGCGTCAATCACGCAGATCAGCGCATCCGGGGCGGCTTCGCCCGGGTAGAAGCCCCGGCACAGATCACGGGTGATGGCCTCGTCCAGGCTGGCCGGATGCAAGCTGTAGGCACCGGGCAGATCCAGTACCGCGTATTCCTGCCCGGACGGCCCGCGCATGCGGCCTTCCTTGCGCTCGACGGTAACGCCGGTGTAATTGGCCACCTTCTGGCGGCTGCCGGTCAGCTGGTTGAACAACGCGGTCTTGCCGCTGTTCGGGTTACCTACCAGCGCCAGCCGGGCGATCGCCGTGCTCATGCCTGTGCTCCCTGTGCGCTGATCTGGACCCGTGCAGCCTCGCTACGACGCAGCGCAAAGCGGGTGAAACCGACCTGGAACAGCAGCGGCTCACCGCCGACCGGACCACGCGCGACCAGACGAACTTCTTCTCCGTTCACGAAGCCCAGCTCGCGCAGACGGCGCGCGATCGCATCGTTTGCATGCAGGTCCTGAACGCTTTCCACGCGCGCTGAAGCATGCAGCGGCAAATCTGACAACGTCACTGAATGGGCGCCTATGTAAAGTTGATAAGAATGGTTATCAATTCTAGCATCGCCGCGCTGCGTCATGGCGTCCCACCCCCGCACCGCTATGATTCGTCGGATTACCGTTTAGACAGGCATTACCTATGAGCGATGCACTGCTCGTGCAGCACCAGGGCGCGGTAGCGACCCTTTCCATGAACCGGCCGGACCTGCACAACGCTTTTGACGCGGCGCTGATCCAGTCGCTGACCGGGACCTTGGCCAGCCTGGGCGCCGACCCGGCCGTGCGCGCCGTCGTACTGGCGAGTACCGGCCCCTCGTTCTCGGCCGGCGCCGACCTGCAGTGGATGCGCTCCATGGCCAGCGCCAGCCAGGAAGAGAACCGCGTCGACTCGCTGGCACTGGCGCGGCTGATGCGCACCCTGGATGAACTGCCCAAGCCGACCATCGCCCGCGTGCAGGGGGCAGCGTTTGGTGGCGGCGTCGGTCTGGTCGCCTGCTGCGACATCGCCATTGCTGCCGAAGGCGCACGCTTTGGCCTGACCGAAAGCCGACTCGGCCTGCTGCCTGCGGTGATCTCGCCCTATGTGATCACCGCGATCGGCCCGCGCCAGGCACGTCGCTGGTTCGCGACCGGTGAGCACTTCGACGCCACTACCGCGCACCAGATCGGTCTGGTCCACCAGGTCGTGGCCCCTGACGCTTTGGATGCCGCCCTGCAGACCCAGCTCAACCTGCTGGGCAAAGCCGGCCCGGTTGCGTCGGCATCGGCCAAGGTACTGGTCCGAGAGGTACATGCCGCACTGGATGATCGCGACGGGCTGGACCGCGCCAATGCCGGCTTGATCGCTGCCCTGCGCGCCTCCGATGAAGGCCGCGAGGGGCTGACCGCCTTCCTTGAGAAGCGCCCTCCCCGCTGGGCGGCGCAGTAATCTGCGTTGCAGTCCAACCCGCGCCCTCCTCCAGCCAAAGACCGCTCCATGAATGATTTCGTCCGCATTGTCGAAGTAGGCCCGCGTGATGGCCTGCAGAATGAAAAGCAACAGGTCGCCACCGCCGACAAGATCGAGTTGATCGACAGACTCTCGGCTACCGGCCTGCGCAGCATCGAGGCCACCAGTTTTGTCAGCCCGAAATGGGTGCCGCAGCTGGCCGACGCCGCCGAGGTGTTTGCCGGCATCCAGCGCAAGCCGGGCGTCAGCTACCCGGTACTGGTGCCCAACGAACAGGGGTACGAGCGTGCCCTGGCGGTAGGTGTCACCGAGGTTGCCGTGTTTACCGCCGCCTCGGAACAGTTCAACCGCACCAATACCAATGCCGGCATCGATGAGTCGCTGCAGCGCTTCGAACCCATCCTGGCCCGCGCCAAGGCTGACGGGGTGCGGGTGCGTGGCTATGTCTCCACGGTATTGGGCTGCCCCTACCAGGGTGAAGTGCCGTTGGCCGACGTGGTGCGCGTTGCCAGCCGTCTGCACGCCATGGGCTGTTATGAAATATCACTGGGCGACACTATTGGTGTCGGCACTCCGCTCAAGGCCCGCACGATGCTGCAGGCCGTAGCCGCGGAGTTGCCAATAGAGGCCTTGGCCGTGCACTTCCACGATACCTATGGGCAGGCCTTGGCCAATATCGCCAGCTGCCTGGAAGAAGGCGTGCGGGTGGTGGACTCGGCCGTAGCCGGCACCGGCGGCTGCCCCTATGCGCGCGGCGCTAGTGGTAATGTCGCCAGCGAAGATGTTATTTACATGCTGCACGGC
Organism: Stenotrophomonas sp. STEN083; assembly: GCF_056759195.1. Lineage (NCBI taxonomy): Bacteria > Pseudomonadati > Pseudomonadota > Gammaproteobacteria > Lysobacterales > Lysobacteraceae > Stenotrophomonas > Stenotrophomonas sp. STEN083. Next base: position 83,548 of record NZ_JBRRCU010000005.1, read on the forward strand.
ATGGGGATGCGTACCGGCGTGGATCTGCCGGCGCTGGCCGCTACGGGGAACTGGCTCGCAGAACGACTGGGCCGGCAGACAGGCAGCAAGACAGGAAGGGCATTGACAGTGTCATGACCGGAACCAGCCAGCTTGGGATATCTGACGACGGCGATCACCGCGCCGCGCATGTCGACGCGCTGGCTGGACTGGAACAGGCACTGCTACAACCATTGCCATTGGGCCTGCAGCAGGCTTTGCTCGCTGCACGCTCGGCCTTGACCGAAGCCATGGCCGAGCGGCGGCTGGCACAACGTCGTTACGCCGCCCTGTTCAATGCGGTACCCGACCCGGTCAGCATTCTCAGCGCCACCGGCGTGGTGCTGGACGTCAACAGCGCCGGAGTCCGCGCCTATGGCCGCACCCGCGAGGAGATCGTCGGCCAGCCGATCGAGCTGCTCAACCCCGACCTGCCGGCCGATCACCTGGAGCCGGTCTGGGAAACCCTCAATCGTGGCGAAACCTATGTGGTGGAAGTCACCAACATGCGCGGCGACGGCAGCCGCTTTCCGGTGGAGGTGCATTCGGCAACCATTGAGCACGACGACGCACATTGCATCGTCGCCGTTGCCCGCGACCTGAGCCGGCGTTGGCAGGCCGAAACCCGCTACCGCCTTCTGCTGGAGTCCATCGACAAGGGCGTGATGCTGTTCGACCGCCAGTTGGGCATCATTTCCGCCAATCCCGCCGCGCACCGCATTTTCAATCTCGGCAGTGTTGCCCCGGCCAAGGTGCCGCTGCACAGCGATGAGTGGATCAGCGTTGATGAACACGGTCGCCGGCTGCGGCCCGAGCAGTGGCCGGTAACCCGTTCCTTTGCCGAAGGCAGGACCATCCCCAGCACCATCATCGGCCTGTACCACCGGCCCAATGGGCGGATGATCTGGATCTCGATCACCACGGTGCCGGTGTTTTCGGCCGGCTGCGACCTGCCCGACCACGTATTTTCCCTGTTCAGTGACATCACCGAACTCAAGCGCGACCACGCCTTGTTCGACCGTGCCCAATCGCTGGCGCATATCGGCGGCTGGGAGTGGGATCGCGGCCAGCAGCGGCTGTACCTCACCGGCGAGGCACAGCGCATTCTTGGCCAGCAATCGGCACCCACCGACCTGGAGCAACTGCTGGCCTGCCTGAGCAGCCTGTCACGCCAGCAGCTGCGCGATGCGATGGAGCGCGTGGTCGAGCAGCGCACCGGCTTCGAGCTGGAGCTGCAGGGCCAACGTGCCAGCGGCCACAGCTTCTGGATCAGGATGATCGGCGAGGTGGAGCTTGGCGATCTGGCCTCAACCCGCATCGCAGGCACCCTGCAGGACATCACCGAGCCCAAGCACGCCGAGCAGACCCTCAAGAACCAGGCCCGCACCGATCCGCTGACCGGCATCATGAACCGCGATGCCGCACTGACCGACCTGGAAGCCCGGCTGAGCAATCCCTCGCACGCCGAGGTCGCCGTGCTCTACATCGATCTGGACCGGTTCAAGACCGTCAACGATGTGCTTGGCCACAATGCCGGCGACCTGCTGCTGATCGAAGCCACTCGCCGCATTGCCGATGCGATCGGCACCGAGGGCCTGCTGGCCCGCTTCGGCGGCGACGAATTCGTGGTCACCTGCGACGCCCGCGAACTGCCAAGCCGACCGGAAAAGCTGGCCGAAGCCATCACCCGCGCCTTCGTTCCGTCGTTCCAGTTCGGCAAGGACGAGTTCCCGGTTACCACCAGCATTGGTATTGCCTGCGCCCCCAAGGACGGCGTGCGCCCGCAGCAGCTGATCCAGAACGCCGATCTGGCCATGTACGAATGCAAGCGCCGCGAGCGCAATGGCTGGCAGCTGTTCTCGCCCGAACTCGCCCGACGCCAACGCGACCGCCTGCAGATCGAGCGGCGCCTGCGCAAGGCACTGGATCGCGACGAGTTCCGGCTGGTCTACCAGCCGCAAGTGGATCTGCGCAGCGGTCAGATCATTGCCTGCGAAGCATTGATCCGCTGGCGCAACCGCCAGCTGGGCGAGCTGCGCCCGGACATCTTCATCAGCCACGCCGAGAACACCGGCGACATCGTCCGCATCGGCGAATGGGTGCTGCACCAGGCCTGCCGGCAGATCCGCGAATGGCAGCGCGAAGGCCTGGGCATGATGCGGGTGGCGATCAACGTCTCCTATCGCCAGTTCAGTGGCGATCGTCTGGCCCGCCAGGTGCGCGAGGTTCTTGATCACTACAGCCTGCCGGGCAGCGCGCTGGAGTTGGAGTTCACCGAGCGGGTACTGATCGAGGACGCCCCGGCGACTTTGCGCACCTTCGCTGAGCTGCGTGCCATGGGCGTGGTGCTGACCATCGACGACTTCGGCGAGGGCTATAGCGCACTCAATTATCTGCGCACCCTGCCAATCCACGGCCTCAAGCTCAGCCAGCTGTTCATCAGTGGTGTGCCCGGCAACCCTTCCGATGTTGCCGTCTGCGAGGCGGTCTGCGGCATCGCCCGCAGCCTCGGCCTGGGTCTGGTGGCCGAGGGCATCGAGTCCGAGGCGCAGCGCCAGTTCCTGCTGGAACTGGGGGTGCCGGTCGGCCAGGGGTTTTTGTTCGCACCCGGCCTGTCACCGCCCGACTTCAGCCGGCAGCTCACCAGGGCTGACATGGCAGGCCCGGTGCCACAGGTCTGATCACGCCAACTAGGCCTGGATCGGCATCAGCTAGAATCGGTGGATCACCCAGCAGGATTGTTCCAATGCAGCTGTCTTCCGTTCGTGCCGTCATCACCGGCGGTGTCTCCGGCCTTGGCCTGGGCGTCGCCCAGTTCCTGGTTGCCAATGGCGGCAAGGTCGCCCTGTTCGACCTCAATGATGAAAAGGGCGCCGCAGCGGTCGCCGAACTGGGCGCCGACAATGCCCGCTACTTCACCACAAATGTCACCGACGAAACCGGCGTGGCCGCCAATCTGGCAGCCGCACGTGAGTTCCTGGGCGGCTTGAACGTGGTGATGAACTGCGCCGGCATCCTCGGTGCCGGCCGCGTGCTCGGCCGCGAAGCAGCGATGCCACTGGCCAACTTCCAGACCACGGTGATGGTCAACCTGGTCGGCAGCTTCAATGTCGCCAAGGCCGGCGCCGAGCTGATGCAGCACAACGAAGCCAACGCCGATGGCGAGCGCGGCGTGATCATCAACACCGCCTCGGTGGCCGCCTATGAAGGCCAGATCGGCCAGGCTGCCTATTCCGCCTCCAAGGGTGGCGTGGTCGGCATGACCCTGCCGATGGCACGCGAACTGTCGCGCTTCGGCATCCGCGTGCTGACCATTGCCCCGGGCGTATTCTGGACCCCGATGGTCGACGGCATGCCGCCGAACGTACAGGAGTCGCTGGCGGCGTCCATCCCGTTCCCGTCACGGCTGGGCCAACCGGCCGATTTCGCCAGCCTGGTCGGCCACATCATTGGCAATACCTACCTCAACGGTGAGACTATTCGCCTCGACGGCGCCGTACGTTTGGCACCGAAGTGACTCCGGAGCGGGGCTTGGGGATTCGGAACGGCGCGAAAGTGCCGTTCGATCAACCCCGGGACCCGCTTCTGGTTTTGCGAATATCCCATCCCGATTCCCCGATACCAGCGCTCAATCCATGAAAGCCAACGACATCAAGAAAGGCAACGTCGTCGAGTACAACAACGGCGTCTACCAGATCCGCGACATCGAGCGCAGCTCGCCGCAGGGCCGTGGCGGCAACGTCCGCTTCCGCTTCATCATGTACAGCGTGCCGGGCGGCAACAAGCTCGATGCCAGCTTCGATGCCGACGACAACCTGCCGGAAGTCGAGCTGCTGCGTCGCCAGTCCACCTTCTCCTACATGGACGGCGATGCCTTCGTGTTCATGGATGACGAGGACTACACCCCGTACACGCTGGACGCTGATGTGATCGGCGACGACGCCGGCTACATCACCGAGGGCCTGACCGGCATCTTCGTGCAGGTCATCGACGACCAGCCGGTCGCTATCCAGCTGCCGCAGCACGTGACCCTGGAAGTGGTCGAGACCCCGCCCGAATTGAAGGGCGGCACCGCCACCAAGCGCCCGAAGCCGGCCAAGCTCAGCACCGGCCTGGAAATCATGGTGCCGGAGTACATCGTCAACGGCGAACGCATCCTGGTGAACACCACCACCGGTGAATTCGGCGGCCGCGCTGATTGATTGACTGCAGTCTCCCGCCAAAACGGCGGGGGCTGCGCACGGTTTTTTGTAGGAGCGGCGTAAGCCGCGAAGCTGATAGGGCTTCAGATCTTGAGGTCCCCGGAAAACCGGCGTCGTTGCCGATAGCCAGCTTCGCGGCTTACGCCGCTCCCACAAAACCGGCCGGCTACGCCACTACCGGGAAATACAGCGACACCGCCGCCCCACCCAGCGCCGACGTACCAATGGTTGCCGTGCCACCAGACTGCGCCGCAAAGCCATACACCTGGCTCAGCCCCAGTCCGCTGCCGTCACCCACACTCTTGGTGGTAAAGAACGGTTCGAACACGCTCTCCTGTATCTCGGCCTGGATGCCTGGCCCGCTGTCGCCCACACAGATGCAGACAAACTGCCCCGCCTCACCCGCGCCCGACGGCACGATGATGCTTTCAAGCTGTGCCGACAACAGAACCTTGCCGACGCCGTGCATGGCATCGCGGCTATTGCTCAGCAGGTTCAGCAGCGCCGCTTCCAATTGACCGATGTCCACCGAAATCGGCGGCAGTTGCTCGGCCAGACTCACGTTCAACTGGATCGTCTCGCCACAGACGCGGCGATAGAGCTCCAGTGAGGCATTGAGCAGATCATCCACCTGACTCAGCTGCGGCACCAGAGTTTGCCCGCGCCCGAACGCCAGCATCTGCCGGGTCAACTGGGTACCGCGCCCAACCGCGCGATGGGCAATGTCCAGAATGCGGCGCACGCTCTCGTCGCCGGAGCGCCGCAGCGACAGCATGTCCAGACTGTTGCCGATCACCGACAGCAGGTTGTTGAAGTCATGCGACAGGCCCAGGGTCAGCTTACCCACCGCGTCCAGACGCTGCGCGCGCAGGGCTACCTCCTGCGCCTCGCGCACCCGCTTCTGGGTCTGGAATGCCTCGGTGACGTCACGGATCAATACCAGCACCCGCACGCCACGCTGGTCGGCTATCCGCTCCAATATCATCGATGCGCGAAAGCGGCCCCCGTCCTTGCGCACCATCGCCAGGCTGAGCTGGTCGCTACCCTGCTGCAGCGTGCGTACCACGGCTTGCTGGGCTATACCGCGCTGCGTATCGGCAGCGCTGAACAACTGCGAGAACGGCAGCCCGCGGATCTCTTCGCAGGGATAGCCAAATACCGTTGCTACCCCGGCATTGCAGCTGAGCACCTGACCATCCAGATCAAGCTGGAGGATCGCGCAGGAGCGCAGCTTCAACACATCCTTGGCCATCGCATCGGCCGTCTGCTGCTCAGTACCAATCAACCGCGCTCTCCTGAAAACCGACCCGGACGCCGCTCATCGAGCGTCGCCGCCTCCCCTGTTTGCGTACCGTACCCTAAACGCAGTCTCTGACGCAGGTACAGCAAGTTCACCTCGATCTGCTCCAACCGCGCGCGCTGCGCTCCGGGCAAGGCAGCCAAAGCGGCCTCCTGCAGGGCCTTCCATTGCTGCTGAGCAAGCCCGGCGCCAGCGGCAGCCTCGGCGCTCAAGCGCACCTGTTCATCCGCATCGGGAATGCCATAGCCCTGATCCGGCCCCAACAGGCCACCCGGCGCCAGCAGTACGGCAGACCGCTCCATCAGCGCCTGGAAGTCCGCCATTTCCGACACTCGTTTGCCACCGGCAAGCAGACTGCGCTTGAGCACGTCCGCTGCAGCCAGCTCCCCCCGTCGCCATGCGGCCTGTTCCAGCAGCAACATGGCCGCCAGCACCTGATCATCCGCCTGCTGCATCCACGTCCGGCGTTGTGTAGGCGGCAGGGCCAACCATGCCTCCGCGTCCTTGGCCGGCAACGGCAGGGCTTTGCGGGCGATCTCGAACACCAGAGCGTAATGGGCCGCAGCCGACTCGAAGTAATAGCCGCCGCGCAGCGCCTGTGCATGATCGCGTGGTGGATCGGCCAATGCCTCGGCACGCAGGCTGTGCAGCAAGCCGGTTGGGGTGATCGACAGCAGCTCGGCCGCGCCCAGCCGCGGCGCGCCATCGCCAAGCAACTTGCCGGTCTCCACTGCGCAGTTGTTGCTGATGAAGTAGTAGCGCCCGTCGTAATCCCAGTGCAGCCGCGCCGCCTGCTGCAACACCGCGTTGATTTCATCACGCTGCAGGCGCAGCGGCGTGGATGAAACCCCACGCAGCTCGACCTTGGTGTATTCCTCGATCACCCGGCTCAGCGGCAACACGAACAAGCGCGACGGATAGGACCCGGTCAGGCCGCGCCAACTGGATATCTGCACATCACCGACGAAGGCGCGGAACGACAGCACCAGGTGGTATTGCAGATCCATCCGACACGCGGGGCCGGGCGTACGCCCGGGTGCACACACCACCAGCCGCAGCATGCTGTGGCCCCAGCGGCTCATCAGCTTCTCGTTGCCTTCGGCCAGCAGGTAGTCGATTTCGTAGACCCGCGCCGGGTCGAGATCGAGCAGATCAGCCTGGCCTTCCTGCTCGCCTGCCTGCATGAACGGCAAGGCCTGCGGGCACTGCGCCACGTCCAGTTGCCGCGGCGCGCCAAGGTTTTCGCCGAACCATGCATGCAGAAGCGGACGCCGGCAGGCGTACTCCGGGTCAAGCAGGTAGTGCTCGAGGTTTACCGCGAAGAACTCGGCCGGGCTTTCCAGTTCGTAGCGATCCGGACTGCGCAGACTGAAGTGGTTGCGCCCACGCCCCGGCCACAACGGCCGTTGCTGCCAACCTGCAAGGTCCAGAAAACGTGATTGACCTGACCAGCCGCCCTTGGTGGAGCGGTCCAGCGCATGTCCCAGCTCGTGTATCAGCGCAGCACGTGCCTGTTGCCACACCTGGGCGGAGCTGGCAGAGGATGCAGGACCACCCTGCAACAACAGCGGCAGCAGGCGCTTGTCCAAGCCAAGCTCACGCCCGCGCGCCCTGCCCTGCACATGCTCGGGCAAGTCGTCACGCCAGCGTAGCTGCAGCGTCAAGGAGCTGCTGCTCTCGATACCGGCGGGAATGCGCGCCAGTACATCGTCGATCAGTTGCTGGCTGGCCAGTAACTGCGCCGGATCCAGCGCCGGCACAGTTGCCTGCAGCTCGATGCGCACCGCCGCCTGCAAGGGCGCGCTGACGCAGAGCAGCAGCAACACCGCCAGCCACCGCGCGGGCGGCAGCCGGCGGAAGTTCATCACAGGGCCAGGATCTTCCGGGCCAACGCCATGTCGCTGGCATCGCGCGCGGCAGCATCACGCTCGCGCAGCTGGATCAGGGCCGCTTCCAGCCATGCGCCACGGATTTCGCCATTGCTGGCAACAAAGCCAGCCGCGTCTTCGCGTGCATCCAGCAACACCTTGTCGTCGCCCGAGGAACTGCCCGACGAATTGGACGATGCGCCCGATGCGGAGCCGGCCGACGTGCCTGCAAAGCTGGAGGCGAATGCCGACATCGGCAGGGCAATCAAGGCACAGAACAGGATCTTGCGGATCATCGGCAGGTCAACATCGGGTGTGAAGGATGCCAAGAGTAACCACCGCCGCGGCAGGTTGGAACCTGCAACCGGCCTGTCCCCCAGATCCGTTCATCATCCCCCGCCAGCAGGATTCCTGCGCAAACCAGACAGACGCAGGCGCAACCAGCGCCAACTGCCATCCACTACCACATAGAACACCGGCACGAAGAACACCGCCAGCACCGTTGCCGTCACCATCCCGCCAAACACGCCGGTGCCAATGGCCTGCTGGGTTTCCCGCGACGCCCCCTGCGCCAGCATCAACGGCACCACACCCAGAGCGAATGCCATCGATGTCATCAGGATCGGCCGCAGACGCAGCCGCGCGGCCCGCAGCGCGGCCTGCGCCGCAGTCATCCCCTGCTGCTGCAACTGCCGTGCATATTCCACGATCAGGATCGCATTCTTTGCCGACAGGCCGATCACCGTGATCATGCCTACCTTGAAGAAAACATCATTGGGCATGCCCCGCAGCAATACCGCCGCCACTGCGCCCAGCAGGCCGAGCGGCACCACCAGCATCACCGCCATCGGTATCGACCAACTCTCGTACAGGGCGGCCAGCACCAGAAACACCACCAGCATCGATATCAGCAGCAGCCAGGGGGCCTGTGACCCGGACGTCTTCTCCTGCAGCGACTGGCTGGTCCATTGCAGCGCGAAACCCGGCGGCAACTGCGCCGCAAGCCGCTCCATCTCGGCCATGGTCTGACCGGTGGAGACGCCTTCGGCTGGCGCACCAGAGACATTCAATGCGGGGAAACCAAGGTAGCGCTGCAGCTGCAACGGCGACTCCTCCCACTGCGGGCTGACCAGTTCGGCAAGTGCGACCATGCCGCCCTGCGCATTGCGCACGTACAGACGCAGCACGTCCTCGACCTCCATCCGGAACGGCGCATCCGCCTGCAGGATCACCTGTTGCAGGCGCCCCGCGTTGGGAAAGTCATTGACGTATTGCGAGCCCATCGCCACCGACAATGTACTGCTGATGTCGGCAAAGCCGACGCCCATCGCCTCGGCCTTGGCGCGATCTATCTGCAGCCGCACGCTGCTGCCGGAGGGCAGGCCATCGGCGTGCACCTCGCCCAGCAACGGGCTGGCCTGCGCCAACGCCAACAATTGCTTCTGCGCGGCGCGCAGCTGCAGCTGGGTCTGGCCGCTACGGGCCTGCAGCGCCAAACTGAAGCCGGAGGAGTTACCGAGGCTGTCAATGGCCGGCGGCATCACGCTGATCACCTCGCCCTCGCTGCTGGCCGCCATCGCCTCCAGGGTAGCCGCCACCTCACCGGCAGCGGTCGCCCCACCGCGCTCCCCCCAATCCTTGAGCATGGTGTACGCCATGGCGGCACTGGGACCCGAACCGGCAAAGCTATAACCAGTGATGACCTGATTGGTGGCGATGCCCGGTCGCGACGCGATATGCGCCTCATAGTCCTGGACCACGGCCAGCGTGCGCTCGGCGGTCGCCTCGGCAGGCAGCTGGATCGAGGTAATGAAGTAGCCCTGGTCCTCCTCGGGCAGGAAGGCGCCCGGCAGCCATTGCAGGCCAAGCAACAACACCAGCAGCAAGCCAGCGAACACCCCCATGACCCGTCCAGCGCGACGCAGCACCGCGGCCACACTGCGGTGATAACGCCCACTCATGCGCGCGAACCCGCGATTGAATGCTGCAAACACACTCCCGCGCGGCCGCTCGTGCGCGACCGGCCGTAGCAGGGTTGCGCACAGGGCCGGGGTCAGGCTCAGCGCCAGCACCGCCGAGATCAGGATCGCCACCGCCATCGACACAGTGAACTGCCGATAGATCGCACCCACCGAGCCACTGGCGAAGGCCATCGGAATGAACACTGCGGTCAGCACCAGGGTGATGCCGACCACGGCGCTGGTCAGCTCGCGCATGGCCTTGATCGTGGCCTCGCGGGGTGCCAGCCCCTGCTCGGCCATGATCCGTTCAACGCCTTCGACCACCACGATGGCATCGTCGACAATGATGCCAATGGCCAGCACCATGCCGAACATGGTCAGCACATTGATCGAGAAGCCCAGCGCCAGCATCACCGCGAAGGTACCCAGCAGCGCGATCGGCGCGACCAGCGCCGGCACCAGGGTGTAACGCCAGTCCTGCAGGAACAGGAACATCACCGCGAACACCAGCAACATCGCCTCCAGCAGGGTCTGCAACACCTTCTGGATGGAGATCTTCACGAACGGCGCGGTATCGAACGGAATGCTGGCTTCCACGCCAGCCGGCAGCAGGGACCGCAGCTCGGCCATGCGCGCACGCACCGCCGAAGACGTGCTCACCGCATTTGCGCCAGGACGCAGCTGGATACCTGCGGCGGTTGCCACCTGGCCGTCCTCGCGGGTACCCCATGCGTAGCTCTGCGCGCCGATCTCCACCCGCGCCACGTCACCCAGCAGCACCCGTGAGCCATCAGCACCAGCACGCAGCACTATCGCCGCGAACTGCGCCGGGGTCGTCAGCTGGCCATCGGCGACCAAGGGCACGGTGATGCGCTGCCCGGTCACGCTGGGCGAGTCACCGATGCGGCCCGGGGCGATGTTCTGGTTCTGCTGCTCGATGGCGGCGACCACATCGCCGACGGTGAGCTCATAACCGGCCAAAGTGGATGGGTCCAGCCAGATCCGCATGGCCTGCTCCGCGCCAAACAACTGCACCCGGCCAACACCGTCGATACGGCGCAGCTCCTCGATGATGTTGCGCGCCATGAAATCGCCCAACTGTGCTTCGTCCACGCTGCCATCGGGAGACTTCAACCCGACCAGCATCAGGAAACCGGAGCCAGCCGCCTCCACGAACACGCCGTTCTGGCGCACGCTGGCAGGCAGCCGCGGCTCGATCGCCTTGATCCGGTTCTGTACGTCGACCTGCGCCAACTCCGGATTGGTGCCCGGAGCGAATGTGGCGGTGATGGAGGCCTCGCCGGAGGTATCCACCGACGATTGGAAGTACAGCAGGTGTTTGACGCTGGACAGCTCACGCTCGATCAAGCCGACAACCGAGTCATCCAGGGTCTGCGGGCTGGCGCCGGGGTAGCTGGCATAGATGCTGACGCTGGTTGGCGCCACCGCCGGGTAGCGCTCCACCGCAAGCTGCGGGATTGCCAGTGCGCCGGCCAGCACGATGAAGATCGCCAGCACCCAGGCGAACACCGGGCGATCAATGAAGAAACGAGCCATGTCTTACCTTCAGTGGTTGCTGGATGCGATAGCGGCCTTGCCCTGCACGAACACCGGTTGCCATGGCGAGGTCTCAACCAGGCGCCCTTCCTGCAGACGCTCCTGCCCTTCCACCACCACCCGCTCACCGACCTTCAGGCCGCTGCGCACGATCCAATGCCGGTCCACGCTGCCGTCGATTTCGATGGTGCGGATGACGGCCTTGCCGTCACCGCCGATTACCCAGGCGTAAGCCTGGCCACCGGCACTGCGCAGCACCGCCTGTTGCGGCAACAGCGGCAGCTGGCTGGCCGCGCCCCGCGGCACCCGCGCACGCACGAACATGCCCGGCAGCAACTCGCGGCGAGGATTGTCGACCAGCACCCGCAACACCACATCGCCAGTACGCGCGTCGACATTGATACCCGAGAACAACAGCTGCCCGGGCTCCTCGTGCAGTTGGCCATTGGCACCGATGATCGCCACCGACAGCGCACTGCCATCGACCACACCCTTGCGCATTTCTGGCAACTGCGAGGCCGGCTGGCGTACATCGACATAGACCTGGTCGATCTGCTGCACCAGCGCCATCGGCTCGCTGTCGGCCGCGTTCACCAACGCGCCTTCCGTCACCATTGCCTGATCGATACGCCCGTCAATGGGCGCACTGACCGTGGCATAGCGCAGATCCAGCTGACGCCGCGCCAGGATCGCTTTGGCCTCGGCCACCGCCGCCCGCGCCTGCTCATATTCGAACGTCGCATCATCGCGATTCTGTTGGCTCACCGCCTGCGCGGCGGCCAGCGCCTGCAGGCGCTGCGCTTGCACCCTGCTGCGCGCCAGCGCCGCCTCGCTGCGCTGCAATGCCGCCAACGCGGAATCGACATCGGCACGGAATGCCGCCGGATCGATCTGGAACAACGCCTGCCCGGCAGCAACTTCGGCACCCTGCTCGAACAGGCGCTTGCGTACGATGCCGCCTACCTGCGCGCGGATCTGCGCGGTGCGCAGCGCAGACACCCGCCCCTGCAGCTCGTCATCGCGCTGCACGCGTTGCGCGGTGACAGTCACCACGCTGACCTTGGGTACCGCTTGCGGAGGTGCTTCAGGGGAGGAGCAGGCCGTCATGGCCATAACCAGAGCCGCACACACGGCCGTCGTAATCCGTCGAATGGTCATCGCTACACGTGGTACTGGAAAGCCTGCAGGAACGCAGGCGCGCAGTGTGCGGGCCGATGATGGGGTTTCGATGGAGGGAATGTGGAGATAGCATGGAGGCCAGAACCTTTCGGCCCCACCCGGCAATGACTGCACATCTACCCGCCGCCGCGATGGCGCAATGGGACCGCTCCCATGATGCACTTGTCCTGATCGTCGAGGACGAAACCGAGATCGCCGACATCATCGCTGCCTATCTGGAGCGGGAGAAGCTGCGTGTCGTGCGCGCCAGCGACGGCCGCGCAGCACTGGAGCTGCACCGCAGCGCCCGTCCCGATCTGGTGCTGCTGGATGTCCAGTTGCCCGGCATCGATGGCTGGGGCGTGCTTTCGCAGCTGCGCCAGAGCAGCGATACGCCGATCATCATGCTGACCGCACTGGATCAGGATCTGGACAAGCTCACCGCATTGCGGATGGGTGCAGACGACTACGTGGTCAAACCATTCAACCCGGCAGAAGTCGCCGCGCGGGTACGTGCGGTGCTGCGCCGCACCCTGCGTGCAGCGCCGCGACAGGCCGCCGCTTCGTTGCGCGCAGGACCATTGCTGATCGATCCGCAAACCCACTGCGTGCACGTCGAGGGCGAAGGCTATAGCCACGAACTGTTGCTCACCCTCACCGAGTTCAAGTTGCTGCACTGCATGGCACTGGCACCTACCCGCATCTTCAGCCGCAGCGAGCTCATGCACCAATGCCTGCCCGAGAGCGAGGCACTGGAACGGACCGTCGACAGCCATGTCAGCAAGCTGCGGCGCAAGCTCGATGACGTAGGCGTGGCCAACATGCCGGCCAGTGTGCGCGGTGTCGGCTATCGTCTGGCGGCGGATCGCTGATGCGCCGCCTTGGTCTCAATCGACACATCACCGTGTCGATGTCGCTGATGGTGGTCAGTGTCATCGTGATCACGATCCTGTCCTCCTGCATGCTGTGGGCGGTTCTGGTGGAATTTTTTCCAGCCAGCGCAGTGGAACAACCAGAAGGCTGGCTGCCGACGGGTCCTGAGCTGGCCTGGATGGCGAGTGTCACCGTGGTCGGTTTGGCCTTGGCATTGGCCACATCGATCCGCCTCACCCGTCGCATCGTGTCCCCGCTCAACACCTTGATGGAATCGGTGCGCGCGCTCGCCGATGGCGACCTGGGCGTGCGTGCCAGCGCCAGCGACGATGCGCTGGATGAGGTTGCCCTGCTGGTCGAGGACTTCAACACCATGGCAGCACGCCTGCAGCACATGGACCGCGAACGCACCCTGTGGCACGCGGCGATCGCACATGAGCTGCGCACGCCGCTGACCATCCTGCGTGGTCGCCTGCAGGGCTTGGCGGATGGCGTGTTCCAGCCGGACGAAGCGCAGTTCCGCAGCCTGCTGTCGCAGGTGGAAGGGCTGTCGCGACTGATCGAAGACCTGCGCGTGTTGGGGCTGGCTGGCAACGGCAGGCTTGATGTACGGCGTGCGCCAACCGACGTGGTGCAGGAAGTGCACTCGGTGATGACCATGGTCGATCCCGCATTCCGCAGCGCCGGTTCGGTGCTGGAGCTGGAAACCCACCGCGACGAACACCTGGCGTACTGCGACCCGACCCGACTGCGTCAGGCCCTGCTCGCCCTGTTGGAGAACGCGCGCCGCTATGCCAGCCCGGGACGGGTGCGGATTTCAATCAAGGACGGCAAGGATCACGTGCAGCTGGCCATCGAGGACAACGGCCCGGGTATCGAGGCCAACCTGCAGCCACATGTCTTCGATCCGTTCATGCGCGGCGATGGCTCGCGCTCGCGCCAAGGTGGCGGCAGCGGACTCGGCCTGGCCGTCGTCAAGGCGATTGCCGATGCGCACGGCGGCCAGGTTTCCTGCAGCAGCGGCGCCTATGGCGGCAGCCGCTTCGTGCTGGAACTGCCACGCGAGTAGCTGCTCCCTGCGGGAGCTCACGCGGCCAGCTGCGCGATTACAGATCGAACAGCTTGCCCGGGTTCAACAACCAGTTCGGATCGAACGCGCGCTTGACCCCGCGCATCAAGGCGACTTCGGCCTCGCTACGGGTACTGGACAGATAGGCCTTCTTGACCAGGCCGATGCCGTGTTCGGCCGAGATGCTGCCATCAAACCGCAGCAGCACCTGCGCCAGCAATTTGGTCACATGCTCGCACTGGCTGAGGAACTCAGCGTCGCTGGTGTTATCGGGTTTGAGCACATTGATATGCAGGTTGCCGTCGCCGATATGGCCAAACCACACAACTTCAAAGTGTGGGTAGGCACCATTGATCAGCGCCTGGGTTTCAGCCAGGAACGCCGGCATCGCCGAGATCCGCACCGACACATCGTTCTTGTACGGCTTGTAGCGCGCCACCGACTCGGTGATGCCTTCGCGCAGACGCCACAGCTGCTGCGCCTGTGCGTCGCTGGTACTGATCACGCCATCCAGCACCCAACCCTGCTCCATGCAGTGCTCGAATGCTGCCAACGCGGCCGCTTCACCGGCTTCATCGGCCGAGGCGTATTCGGTCACCACGTAATACGGGTGAATCTCCTCGAACGGATACTGCGCGCCGTGTGCGGTGACGTGCTTGACCGCCAGGTCTGTGAAGAACTCGAAGGCCTCCAGCTGCAGGCGCTCGCGGAAGGCAGAGAACACCTGCATCAACACTTCGAACGAGGGCAGCGCCAACACCATCACATTGGTGGTCGGCGGCGGATCGGTCAGCTTCAAGGTCGCTTCGACCACGATGCCGAGCGTGCCTTCCGAGCCGATCATCAACTGGCGGAAGTCGTAGCCGCTGGAATTCTTGATCAAGCCCTTGTTGAGCTCCAGCAGCTCACCGTTGCCGGCAACTACCTTGAGCCCGGCGATCCACTCGCGGGTATTGCCGTAGCGGATCACGCGGATGCCGCCCGCATTGGTGGCGATGTTGCCGCCAATCGAACAGGAGCCGCGCGCGGCGAAATCCACCGGATAGATCAGCCCATGTTCCTTGGCAGTGTTGTGCACCGCTTCCAGCGGCATGCCGGCCTGGACCACCAAGGTACGGTCCACCGCGTCGAAGCCCAGCGGCTTGTTCATGCGTTCCAGGCTCAGTACCAACTCGCCGGCGGCGGCAACTGCGCCGCCGGACAGACCGGTACGGCCGCCCGATGGCACTACAGCGACATTATGCTGGTTGGCCCAGCGCACCACCGCCTGCACTTCTTCGACGTTGCCCGGCAAGGCGACGGCCAACGGGGCCGGCGTCCAGCGCCGGGTCCAGTCACGCCCGTAATGCTCCAGATCGCCCGGCTCGGTCTTCAGACGCAGGTCGGGGCAGGACTGCAACAGGGATTCCAGGCGCGGATCGGTCATGGCGGTGTTTCGGCGACGTGAAAGCCGTCAAGCGTGACACCGGCATGCCGTCGCGTCCAGTCTCAACCCCGGCAATTGACGCCAGCCCTGGATTTCAGATGAAACCTTTTGCCATCAAGGCTTTGCGGCATTGCGCAGCGCACAAAAGCGGACGCAGTTCTGGCATAGTTGACGGCCCACCCCTCTATGCCGCCGTTCACGACATGTCGCCCAAGAAGACCTCGTTTCCGAAGCAGGACATCCGCGTTTTGTTGCTTGAGGGGGTCAGCCAGACCGCCGTGGACGTCTTCAAGGCGGCCGGTTACTCGCAGATCGAGCTGTACAGCAAGTCGCTGCCCGAAGAGGAATTGAAGGCACGCATAGCCGAAGCCCACATCGTCGGCATCCGCTCACGCACCCATCTCAGCGCCGAGGTGCTGGCCGAAGCCAAGCGCCTGATCGCGGTCGGCTGCTTCTGCATCGGCACCAACCAGGTTGACCTGGAAGCGGCCGAGCTGGCCGGCATTCCGGTGTTCAACGCGCCCTACTCCAACACCCGCTCGGTTGCCGAGCTGGTGATTGCCGAGGCGATCATGCTGACCCGCGGCATTCCGCAGAAAAACGCCGAATGCCACCGCGGCGGCTGGTCGAAGTCGGCCGCGGGCAGCCACGAAGTGCGCGGCAAGACGCTGGGCATCATCGGCTACGGCCATATCGGCACCCAGGTTGGCGTCCTGGCCGAGGCGCTGGGCATGCACGTGATCTTCCACGACATCGAAACCAAGCTGTCGCTGGGCAATGCGCACCCGGCCATCAGCCTGGATGACCTGCTGGCGCGCTCGGATGTGGTCACCCTGCACGTGCCTGAGAACGGCTCCACGCAATGGATGATCGGTGCCGAGCAACTGGGCAAGATGAAGAAGGGCGCACACCTGATCAATGCAGCGCGCGGCACCGTGGTTGATATCGACGCGCTGGACGCGGCATTGGCCTCGGGCCACCTGGGCGGCGCTGCCGTGGACGTGTTCCCGGTCGAGCCCAAGGGCAATGGCGACCTGTTCGAGTCGCCATTGACCGCGCATGACAACGTGATCCTGACCCCGCACGTCGGCGGCTCCACGCTGGAAGCGCAGGAGAACATCGGCGTGGAAGTGGCGGCCAAGCTGGTGCGTTACAGCGACAACGGCTCGACCCTGTCCGCCGTCAACTTCCCGGAAGTGACTCTACCGGAGCACGAACAGAGCCTGCGGTTGTTGCATATCCACCGCAATGTTCCGGGCGTGCTGTCCAAGATCAACGAGATCTTCTCGCGCCACAACCTCAACATCGACGGCCAGTTCCTGCGCACCGACCCCAAGGTCGGATACGTGGTGATCGACATCACCGCCAGCGAAGAACAGGCCGCTGCGATCCGCGAAGAGCTGGCCACGATCCAGGGCACGCTGCGTACCCGCATTCTGTATTGATAGAGCCGCCCTCACCCCAACCCCTCTCCCGCTGCACGCGGGAGAGGGGCTAGTTGTCCGTGCGCCGCAGCACCATGTAGTGCCGAGCCATGCTCGGCAGGGGCCTTGCCAGTCAGGTCTGGTGATGTTGTAGGAGCGGCGTAAGCCGCGAAGCTGACAGACATTCAGATTGCAGACATTGCCAGCAATCAGGCATTGCCTGCTTCGCGGCTGACGCCGCTCCCACATGCCGCTTCTATCTCTGCAGCCAGCGGATCGCCATCCGCCGCATGGATTCATCTTCGTCGCTGGCGATCTCGGCTACCGGCCGCCACACCAGCTCCAGCGACTCTTCGCTCACCACGAACGCCTCATTGCTACCGGCAACGACCACATAGCGCACGTCGTAGTGCCAATGACCGGGAACATCCTTGCGCTCAGGAATCCAATGCCGATCCAGATCAAAAATCTCAGCCGACGCCAGGGTCAAGCCAAGCAGACCCGATTCCTCCTCGGCCTCGCGCAGCGCTACCGCGGCCAGATCGTGGTCACCATCGGCATGCCCGCCCAACTGTAACCAGCGTTGCAGCTTGCGGTGATGGGTGAGCAGCGCGCGCTGGCCATCGGCGCTGACCAGCCAGGCGCTTCCGGTGAAATGGCCGGCCAGCCGCTCGCGGGTGAATGGGTCCACCGCGCCTTCATCAAGCAGGTTCAGGAACTCCCGCGCCAACTCCTCATGCTCCCCGTGACGTCGGGAATAGTCCTCAAATGCCTGTCGCAACTGCTGATCCTGTCCAAGCATGACTGTAAGCACATCCCATCTTTTCAATTCGACGGTCATTATCGCTGTCGATGTTGCAGTTGCGCTTGTCGAGTTTCGCTAGCTTTGGCAAGGTAGAGCAGTTGCCGACCGTTCAGCTTGCGTCGCCATACAACCGGCCCCGTCGCCTCCGTGCGTTCGGGCCAATACACAGCTCGGGAATTTGCGGAATGCTTAAAGCACTGTTGAGGGTCAAGCCGGTCGAACCGGCCGCACATGTCGATGCCGGTGAGCCGGTCGAAGGCAGCCTGCAAGGCGAAGCCACACTCAAGCGCACCCTCACAGCCAAGCATCTGATCCTGCTGGGCATAGGTGCGGTGATCGGCGCGGGTATCTTCGTGCTGACCGGCCAGGCTGCGGCCAACCACGCCGGGCCGGCAGTGATGCTGTCCTTCGTCCTCGCCGGCATTGCCTGCGCGCTGGCCGGCCTGTGTTACGCCGAGTTCGCGGCAATGATGCCGGTCTCCGGCAGCGCCTACTCCTATTCCTACGCCACTCTGGGCGAAGGCATGGCCTGGTTCATCGGCTGGTGCCTGGTATTGGAATACCTGTTCGCCTCGGCCTCGGTAGCGGTCGGTTGGTCGGCCTACCTGATCAGCTTCATCACCACCACGCTGCACATGCCCTTCCCCGACGCCTTGTCGGCGGCGCCGCTGGCCTGGACCGGTAGCGAGTTCGTCAACTCCGGCAAACTGTTCAACCTGCCTGCGGTGTTGATCGTGGCAGCCATCACCGGCCTGCTCTATGTCGGCGTGACCCAGTCCACCCTGGTCAATGCCATCATCGTGGCGATCAAGGTCATCGTGATCTGCCTGTTCGTCGGCTTCGGCATCCAGTACATCGACCCGGCAAACTGGCAGCCGTTCATCCCCGAAAACACCGGCACCTTCGGTGAATTCGGCTGGAGTGGCGTATTCCGTGCCGCCACCATCGTGTTCTTCGCCTACATCGGCTTCGATGCGGTCTCCACCGCTGCCGGCGAAACCAAGGACCCGCAGAAGAACATGCCGATCGGCCTGCTCGGCTCGCTGGCCATCTGCACCCTGGTCTACATCGTCGTCTGCGCCGTGCTGACCGGCATGCTGCCGTACAACCTGCTGGGCACCGACAAGCCGGTGGCCACTGCGCTGGAAGCCTACCCGACCCTGTCCTGGCTGAAGACCGCAGTCGAGATCGGCGCCATCGCAGGCCTGTCCTCGGTGGTGCTGGTGATGATGATGGGTCAGTCGCGCATCGCTTACACCATCTCCCGCGATGGCCTGCTGCCGAAGATGTTCGGCAAGGTCCATCCGCGCTTCCGCACCCCGTACGTCAGCACCGTGGTTGTCGGCGTGCTGGCTGCCCTGCTGGCCGGTCTGGTGCCGTTGAATGTGCTGGGCGAGCTGGTGTCGATGGGCACCCTGCTGGCCTTCGCCACGGTCTGTATCGGCGTGCTGGTGCTGCGCCGTACCAAGCCCGACATCGTGCGCCCATTCAAGGTGCCGGCCGCATGGTTGATCTGCCCGCTGGGCGCACTGGCCTGTCTGGCCTTGTTCATGCAGGCCTTCGTGGTGCATTGGCACCTGTTCGTTGGCTGGACGCTGCTCGGCCTGTGCATCTATTTCGGCTACGGCATCCGCAACAGCAAGCTGAACAAGCAAGCCTGATCCACACCCTGACCGGCGCCCAGCGCGCCGGTTCTCTTTTGCGCGCCCGCCGCGCACCGATGAGCGAAGACCCGAAACATGTTCAAGCAACTCTGGGCCACCAAACATCCGCACGCCGCACATGAGGAAGCCAATGGCCTGAGCCTGCGCCGCACCCTCGGCCCCTGGGGGCTGACCGCACTGGGCATCGGCGCGGTGATCGGCGGCGGCATCTTCGTCATCACCGGCCAGGCCGCGGCCAACCACGCCGGCCCGGCCATCATGCTGTCCTTCGTGCTTGCAGCCATCTGTTGCGCCTTCTGCGCCCTGGCCTATGCCGAGTTCGCCTCGATGGTGCCGGTCTCCGGCAGCGCCTACACCTATACCTACGCCACCTTCGGCGAGCTGTCGGCCTGGTTCATCGGCTGGATGCTGGTACTGGAATACGGCGTCTCGGCCTCGGCGGTGGCGGTCAGCTGGACCGGCTACTTCCTCAGCTTCCTCAACCATTTCGACATCCACCTGCCTGCAGCATTGGTCAGTGCGCCATTGGATGCCCAGCTCAAGCCCACCGGCGCCATCGCCAACATCCCGGCGGCGATCCTGGTGCTGTTGCTGACCTGGCTGTGCTACGTCGGCATCAGCAAGTCCTCGGCGATGAACATGGCCATGGTGGTGCTCAAGACCGGCCTGATCATCCTGGTGATCGTCGCCGGCTGGAAGTACGTGGACACCAGCAACTGGACGCCGTTCATTCCGGCCAACGAAGGCCCCGGCAAGTACGGCTTTGAAGGCGTGCTGCGTGGCGCTGCGATGGTGTTCTTCGCCTATATCGGCTTTGAAGCGGTGTCGGTGGCGGCGCAGGAATCGCACCGCCCACAGCGCGACCTGCCAATCGGCATGTTGTTGTCGCTGGTGATCTGCACCGTGCTGTACATCGCAATGGCTGCAGTGATGACCGGCCTGGTGCCGTACCAGCTGCTGGGCACGGCCGAGCCAGTGGTCACCGCCGTTGCTGCGCATCCGCAGCTGGATTGGCTGCGCATCATCGTCGAAGTCGGCGCACTGATCGGCTTGGCCTCGGTGGTGCTGGTGATGGTGATCGGCCAGCCGCGCATCTTCATGATCATGGGCCGCGACGGCCTGCTGCCGCCGGTATTCACCAAGATCCACCCCAAGTACCGCACCCCGCACATCAATACCGTGATCACCGGTATCGGCATCGCCCTGCTGGCGGCATTGTTCCCGCTGGACATCCTCGGTGAACTGACCTCAATGGGCACGCTGATTGCCTTTGCCGCGGTCTGCGCCGGCGTGCTGGTCCTGCGCCGCACCCAGCCAGACCTGCCGCGTCCATTCCGCATTCCGATGGCCTGGCTGATCTGCAGCCTCGGCGTGCTCAGCTGCATCGCCCTGTTGACCGCGATGACCCTGCACAACTGGATGCTGATGGGTGTGTGGACCGCCACCGGCTTCATCATCTATTTCCTGTACGGCGTGCGTCACAGCAAATTGAACGCAGCCAACAAGGCCGGCAAGAACTGATACTCAACCATGCCCCGGGTCAACGCCCGGGGCATGCCGCCGCCTGCGTTTGCAGGCGGACGGCCGGTTATCCCGGTTACCGCATGGCGTGTTGCAACATCCTTAGTGCTTCCAGAACCAGTCAGATTTCAGGCGCCAGCCCTGTCTGCTCATACAGGCCGTGTACTCCTGGTCCCGGTCGTACTCGTTTACGTCCAGCACATAGGTCTCGATTTCCGAGTGTTCGACATAATTAATCTTGCGCTTCTCGTCATCGCACTTTTCGCCGGCGCCGCGGCAAGGCTCCTCGCGCTGCACATAGACCGTGCGGTAAGCGACTTCGTTCTTGATTGGGAACTGTATCCTTCCCTTGCTACGACACTGCGACGATGCCTCATCGAAAGGCGGTGCGCCTTCGTAGGGATACCACATGCTGGTGCAGCCACTTAGCAAAGACGCAGCAAAAGCTGCCATGGCGACTGCGGCGAACCGTCTTGATGATGCGTTTCCTTCCATGTCACCCCCTAGTCAAATCATCAACTCGATTCTGTTGCAGTCACTTTTTGCTTGTCCATCCCACGACGCATGACCTTTCCCTGAAAGGGCCGTTTGTCTCGATTCAAATGCTGAACCATGACTGTCCGAAATAAACCTATAGCGAACTGGCCTTATCCCGAGAGGGAATATGGCTCCAGTAGTTCCGACGGAACGCCAACGGCCGACAAACTCCCCGGCACCGGCAAGGACACGTAAAATGGCGATCATGAACGCGCCTACCGTCCCCTACGACGCCCAGCGACTGAGCGAACTGGCCCAGCTGCTGATCGACAACATCCGCGAGCTGGCCCACGCCGGCTGGACACCTGCCACCAGCAGCAACTTTTCGCACCGGCTGGACGACCAGCATGCGGCCATCACCGTGTCCGGCAAGGACAAGGGCCGGCTGATCGAAAGCGACATCATGGTGGTGGACTTCGACGGCAAGGCCGTCGGCCGGCCGCTGCGCCCTTCGGCGGAGACCCTGCTGCACACCCAGCTCTATGCCCGCTTCCCGGAAGTCGGCTGCGTGCTGCACACCCATTCGCCGGTGCAGACCATCGCCTCGCGCCTGTACGGCAGCGACGGTCATATCCGCCTGGAGGGTTATGAGCTGCTCAAGGCCCTGCACGGCAACTCCACCCACGAGACCGCCGTCGACCTGAAGGTGTTCCCCAACACCCAGGACATGGATGTGCTGGCCGCCCAGGTCGAGGCCGAACTCGACAAGGGGCCGATGTGGGGCTATCTGATCGATGGCCACGGCCTGTATGCCTGGGGCCGCGACATGGCCGAAGCCCGTCGCCACCTGGAGGCCTTCGAGTTCCTGCTGCACTGCGAGCTGGAACTGCGCCGCCTGCGCGGCCACGCCTGACCCTTCTTCCTACTACGTCGAGTCCCCCATGAGCCGACTGCGCATTTTCAACGAAACCGCCCCGGACGCGCCGCTGTTCGACAGCCGCGACGGTGAGGTCATCGCCGCCGAACTGAACAAGATCGGCGTTACTTTCGAACGCTGGCAGGCCAAGCACCCGGTCACCCCGGGCGCCAGCCAGGAAGAAGTGTTCGCCGCCTACCGCGAGGACATTGATCGCCTGGTCGCCGAGCACGGCTTCAAGAGCGTGGACGTGGCCTCGATCGCCCCGGACAACCCGGCCCGCGCCGAGATCCGCAAGAAGTTCCTCGACGAGCATTACCACAAGGAAGACGAAGTACGTTTCTTCGTCGCCGGCTCGGGCCTGTTCACCCTGCACGTGGGTGACAAGGTCTATGAAGTGGAGTGCGTCAAAGACGATCTGATCGCCGTCCCCGACAGCGTCAAGCATTGGTTCGACATGGGTGAAGAGCCCAGCTTCGCCGCCATCCGCTTCTTCACCGAGCCGGACGGCTGGGTTGGCCACTTCACCGGCACCGACATCGCCCAGCGCTTCCCCCGCTACGAGCCCAGCGCGGCCTGAACCGGCGCTGCTTTATAAGCCCCTCTCCCGTTCACGGAAGAGGGGTTGGGGTGAGGGCAGCTCCTGGCTCCTGCACTCCAACCTCGCCCAAAACGCGCGCTTCTTTGAAAGCACTGCGCAGGACTTCAAAGTATGACCATCAAAGCCATCCTCACCGACATCGAGGGCACCACCTCCAGCATCTCCTTCGTCAAGGAAGTGCTGTTCCCGTATGCCCGCAACGCCCTGCCCGGCTTCGTGCAGGCACACGGCAACGAACCGCAGGTCCGCCAGTGGCTGGACGCGGTGGCCACCGAAATTTCCGCCAGCGCCTGTCAGGACGAGGTCATCGTCGAAACCCTGCAAGGCTGGATAGACCAGGACCGCAAGCACACCGCGCTGAAAGCACTGCAAGGCATGCTCTGGGACGTGGGCTACCGCAACGGCGACTACACCGCCCACCTGTACCCTGAAGTTGCCGATGTACTGCGTGGCTGGCACGCCAGCGGCCTGCCGCTGTACGTGTATTCCTCCGGCTCGGTGCCGGCACAGAAGCTGTTCTTCGGCTTCAGCGATGCCGGTGACTTGAACGGCCTGTTCTCTGGCAACTTCGATACCGAGGTAGGCGGCAAGCGTGAAGCACCCAGCTACGCGCATATCGCCAAAGCCATCAACATCGATCCGGCTGAAATCCTGTTCCTCTCCGACGTCGTCGAAGAGCTGGATGCCGCGCGCGAGGCCGGGCTGCAGACGGTGCTGGTTGACCGCCTCAGCGATTACCCGCAGCCTCGCAGCGGTGAAGCCACCCACGGCCACACCCGGGTAGAACGCTTCGACCAGATCGCGCTTTGATCGTTTGAGCGATGGACACAAAGACGGCCCCACAAGGGGCCGTCTTTGTATGCGGCGCCAGCCGGGAGGACCCGATCCAAGCAGCGCCGATTTCACGCCAGCAGCACATCGGCATCACCACTGGTAAAGGAAACCCTGCTCAGGATCAGCTTTCAACCTCCAGCCCTGCCACCGCAGCCAAGGACGCCCGAGCATGAGCATCACCGAAGAGATCAGTCAGGCGCTGGCCGCCGAGTTCGCCATTCCCGATGTCGGCACACTGACCGTCATCGTCTCGCGGCTGGCCACGGCCATCGTGTTGGGCGGACTGCTTGGTTTGGAGCGCGAGCGCAAAGGACGCGCTGCCGGCTTGAAGACCCATATCCTGGTCTCGGTGGGTTCGGCATTGTTCGTACTTGCGCCGCTGCAGATGGGCATTTCTGGCGCCGATGTCACCCGGGTGATGCAGGGCATCGTCTCCGGCATCGGCTTCCTCGGCGCTGGCGCCATCCTCAAGCTCGACAACGAAGAGCGTATCCAGGGCCTGACCACGGCGGCCGGCATCTGGATGACGGCCGCCATCGGCATGGCTGCTGGCATGGGCATGGAGATGGTGGCCTTCATCACCACGATTGCTGCATTGGCTGTCGTGAGCACGCTACCAAAGCTTATGCCTGACAAGCGCAAGAATATTGACGGCAGCGAGGCTGACCTCGATACCTGACCAAGCTGGCATCGAACCCTGCTTTTTGTAGGTGCGGCGTCAGCCGCGAAGCAGGCACATCATTAAATGACCAAGATGCCAAAAGACTGAGCACCGCCAGCTTCGCGGCTCACGCCGCTCCTACAAATCCGACTACTCGGCGGGGCTGCGCAGCACCAACACGTCGATGCTGGAAGGCACGCCAAGACGTGCGGTGAAGCCGTCCCATTGGCCCACGCCGCTGCTGACGAACAAGGCCATCTCACGTACGCGGTACTCGCCGCGTACAAACCCGTGGTTGAAGGGAGCTACCACCCAACGATCGAATCCCAGCATGTGCCCGCCATGGGTATGCCCGGAAATCTGCAGGTCGATCGCGCCGGTCGCGGCGGCCGCGCGCGCCTGCTTGGGCTGGTGTGCCAGCAATATATGGACTTCGCCGCCCCTGCCACCATCCACGACCGCCTGCATGTCTGGCGCCAGACCACCATGCATGTACGAGCTCGGCTTCAGCGCCGCGAGGTCGCCAATGCCCGAGACTGTCAGCCTGCGGCCGTTGATGTTCAGCAGGGCGGTCTGGTTCTCCAGCACGCCCAGCCCCATCTGCCGGAAATGCGCCATCCAAGCGGCGTAGTCGTAGTAGTACTCATGATTGCCCGGAGCCAGCCAAACCCCGTAAGGCGCCTTGAGCTGCGCCAGTGGAGCGGCGAAACGACCGCTGTCCTCCAGACCACCATCGGCCATGTCGCCGGGCAACACGATCATGTCGGGTTTGACCGCCTGGGTTGCGTCGACGATGCCCTGGGTGCGCCAAGTGCGTTTGACCGGGCTGATATGCAGGTCGGCCAATACCGCCACACGCAGGCCATCCATTTCCTTGGGCAAGTGCGGCACGACCAGGTCGCGCTCATGCACTCGTGGCGGCTTGAGGCCGTTGTAGATGGCAAGCGTGGCCAGCAACACGATCACCAGCGCCGCGCCCTGATTGAAACCAACGCCGTGCCACAGCGTTGCGATGCGTGATGCGCGCGGCAGCGGGCGTGACAGCAGCCAACCGGCTTCGCGCAGCAGCACGAACACCAACACCAGCATGAACATCACCAGCACCCAACCGAATACCAGCTGGATCCAGGCTTCGACCGTGTAACTGAAGATGTCCAGCCGCCACAAGGTGGCGAAGCTCAAGCCGATCAGGGCCAGAGCCACAGTCGCGCCAATGCGCCAACGGCGCTGGCGTTTGGATAAGGGATTGACCGGCCACCAGAACAGGATGGCCAGCAACGGCAGCAGCAGCGATACGATAAAAGTCATCAGCGGTACGCGATAGGTAAACGACGAACGCCGGCGACAAGACCGCCAGCGGGCGCAAAAAGATTGCCGTGCACTGTGGCACAGCAACATGCTGGACCGGGCATCTAAAGCTGGAACACTACGTAGCCCAACTGTATAGCCGAGCCATGCTCGGCTGGGGCAATACCGGCTATCCGGTGTAGCCCGCAATCATCTGATTGCGGGCCATTCTGCCGTTTCATTGTTGCCAGCTTCGCGGCTGACGCCGCTCCTACAAGCATGCCTTTGTAGAGCAGAGCCGAGCCATGCTCGGCTGAGGCTCTACCGGGAAAGCCCATGCCGAGCATGGTTGGGGAGGGGTTGGCTTTTTGCGGTAATGCCCCTTGCCGAGCATGGCTCGGCACTACATTGGGGCTGATGGATTGCTGGTAAAGCCCTTGCCGAGCATGGCTCGGCACTACCTGTAAGCGGCTGCGCCGCTTACTTGGACTTCTCGGCAATCCAGGCGTTGACCTTTTCGTCGAGAACGTCGAGCGGCACCGAGCCGTCCTTCAGCACTTCGGCGTGGAACTCGCGGATGTCGAACTTGGCGCCCAGCTTGTCCTGCGCGCGCTTGCGCAGTTCCTGGATCTTCAGCTCGCCGGTCTTGTAAGCCAGTGCCTGACCCGGCCATGCGATGTAACGCTCGGCTTCGGCAACAGCATCCGGCTCGCTCACCGATGAGTTGGCAAACATGTAATCCAGCACCTGCTGGCGGGTCCAGCCCTTGGAATGCAGGCCGGTATCCACCACCAGACGCACCGCACGCCACAGCTCGCCCTGCAGGCGACCGAAGTAGCTGTACGGATCGGTGTAGACACCCAGGTCCTTGCCCAGGCTTTCGGCATACAGGCCCCAGCCTTCGATGAAGGCGGTTTCGCCACCGAAGCGCCGGAACGCCGGCACACCCTTCAGTTCCTGCTGCAACGCCAGCTGGAAGTGATGGCCCGGGATGGCTTCATGCAGGAACAGGTCTTCGGCGTCCCAGGTCTTGCGCGTCGGCAAGTCGTAGGTGTTGACGTAGAAGATGCCCGGACGGCTGCCGTCTTCGCTGGGCTGCATGTACTCGCCGCCGGCAGCCGACTTGGCGCGGAACGCCTCGATCGGGCGGATTTCGAAACCGGCCTTCGGCGTCAGCGAGAACAGCTTGGGTACGTTGGCATTGATCTTGGCTTCCAGCCCACGGTAATGCTCAAGCAGTTCCGGCTCGGACTTGAACTCGAACTGCTTGTCCTTCTGCATGAAGGTGAAGAATTCCTGCAGCGAGCCCTTGAAGCCCACTTCGGTCATCACGGTCTGGATTTCAGCGTGGATGCGCGCCACTTCAGCCAGCCCGATCTCGTGGATCTGCTCCGGGGTCTGTGCCGTGGTGGTGCTTTGCTTGGCATTGAAGGCGTACCAAGCCTTGCCGTCCGGCAACGAGTCCAGACCAACCGTGTCGCGGGTAGCCGGCAGGTATTCGTTGGCGATGAAATCACGCTGCTGCTTGATAGCCGGCATCAGCTTGTCGTTGATCACGCTGCGGAAGGCTTCGGTCAGGCGATCCTTGTCGGCCTGCGAGAAATCGGCCGGCAGCAGTTTGATCGGACCCCAGAACTGGCTGTCCTCGGCCTTGGCAGTGATGATCTCATCGAACTGCGGCACGACCTTTTCCATCAGCACGCGCGGCTGCACCACACCAGCCTTCATGCCTTCGCGCATGTTGGCGTTTTCGGTCTCCAACAGCACCGGCATGCGCGCGGCACGTGCCAGCCAGTTGTCGTAATCCTTGACCGTCTTGAACGGCTGCGCCACCTGGCCCGAGCCCAGCATCACCGCATAGCTGACGGTGGAGCCCATCTGGTTGACCGGCATCATCCAGCTCGGGAATTTCTCCCCTTCCAGCGACTGCTTCTGCTCTTCGACGAAGATGCGGTAGCTGAGCAGGTCCTGCCCGGACAGGCCGGCGTCGCCGATCTTCTCGGCCTTGCCCAGCCATTCCTGGGTGAAGTCATGGCTCTGCTTGCGGAACTCGGCCGAACCGAAGTCCGGCAGCAGGTCGTTGTAGCGGTTGTCGCCCTGGAAGGTGGCCTGCAGCGGGTTCAGCTTGAGCACGCCTTCCCAATAGTCGGCGTACAACTGGTTCAGCTGCGCGGCCTTGTCGGCCTGCGGCGCCTGCGCGCTGCTCTCGCCAGCGGCTGGCTGCGATGACGGCGAACAGGCGGCCAGCACGGTGGCCAGGGAAAACGAGACGGCTAGCGCCAACGGTCGAACGGTCATCGGGGATTTCCAGCGCAGGGAACAAGGCCGCCAGCGTCAGCGCTACTGTGCCCTGCTGGAAGGGCCAAAGGTCATTACCGCCAGGTTTCACATCGCGGTCCAGCCTGCAAACCGTCATAATCCGTCCCCTGCTGCGGCCGCCACCGGCGGCCGCCAACCTTGTTCACGCTCTCCCGGGCCTTCCGTACCCGGCGCGAGCCTTTGCCGTTGCTGTATTTATGACTACTTCGCGTCGCCCGCTGGGCTTCTGGTCCGCTACCGCCCTGGTCGTGGGCAGCATGATCGGCTCGGGCACCTTCCTGTTGCCAGCCACCCTCGCCCCCTATGGCGCGGCCACCCTGATCGGCTGGGGCATCACCTTGTGCGGTGCGTTGCTGCTGGCGGTGACGTTTGCCCAGCTCGCCAAACGCTGGCCGCAGACTGGCGGTCCCTACGTGTTCGCCCGCAATGCCTTTGGCGAGCTGCCCGGCTTTCTGGTTGCCTGGAGCTACTGGATCTCAATGTGGTGTGCGATTGCCGCGATTGCAGTGGCATTCGCCGGCAGCATCGGCGCCATCTTCCCGGCCCTGACCGCGACCCCGGTGCGCGCTGCGGCCTGCGGCCTGATCGCGCTGTGGCTGTGTGCAGGCGTCAACCTGATCGGTGTGCGCGAAGCAGGACGCCTGCAACTGGCAACCACCGTACTCAAGGTCGTACCGCTGCTGATGTTCGGCTTGGTCGCACTGTGGCTGGTGGATACCAGCCACTACGTACCCTTCAATCCGTCCGGCCAATCGCTGGGCAGCGTGGCTGCCGCCACCGTGGCGTTGACCCTGTGGGCGATGATCGGCCTGGAGGCCGCCACGGTCCCGGCCGAGTCGGTCGATGACGCACCACGCACGGTCGCCCGTGCCACCGTCGCCGGCACCGCCATCGCAGGTATCGCCACGGTTTTGGCCTGCACCACGGTACTGGGCCTGCTGCCGGCCGATGTGCTGGCCAGTTCCAGCGCACCGATGGCCGATGCCGCCGCCGCATTGTGGGGCCCGACCGCCGGCATGTTGCTGGCGGTGGTGATGGCCATCTCCTGCGTCGGCGCACTGAACGGTTGGACCCTGCTGGCGGCACAGCTGCCGATGGCAGCCGCTCGCGACGGCGTGCTGCCGCGCGCCTTCGCCTATGAGAACAAGCGCGGTGCGCCGGTGTTCGGTGTCATCGTCAGCTGCCTGCTGGCCACGGTACTGGTGATCTGCAACTACAACCGCTCGCTGGTGGACCTGTTCAAATTCTCGGTGCTGCTGTCCACCGCCGCCACCCTGCTGCCCTACCTCGCTGGCGCCGCCGCATGGCTGTGGCGAGGCAGCGGCCTTGCCTCGCGCATCGCCGCTGCTGGCGCATTGATCTTCAGCCTGTACGCGATTGCCGGCATCGGCAGTGAGGCCCTGTTGTGGGGTGGAGCGTTGATCGCCTCCGGCCTGCCGATCTATTTCTGGTTGCGCCGACGCTGACTGTGGGAGCGGCGTAAGCCGCGAAGCCCGCACATCATCAGGTGACAAAGCTGGCGAGGATTGCGCAACGCCAGCTTCGCTGCTTACGCCGCTCCCACAAGAATCTGATGCCAGGACCGGCATCGGGTTCCTGATCGATCAAGTTCGGCCCACGGATCTCTCACCCAGCGCCCGATAACGGAAATCACTGATCGCCACTTCACCGCTTCCTGCGGCATAGATGCCGACCTTCAGGCTGAGAAAGCCACCGAACACATTGTGGTGCAGGCCGGATACCTCCATGCGGGTCGGGTGCAACTGCCAGCTGCGGCCACCGTCATGCGAGTAATGGAAGGTCACCACGTTGTTGCTGTTGTTCAAACGCACCCTTACTGGGCCAGCGGCGCGTGGCGCACGTGCCCACACCAGCTCTTCTGCGTATTGGAAGTTCTTGATGGTGTTGCCATCGAATCCGACGCCGATGAAGGCCTTGTTGTTGTAGAACAGCAGCAGGCCAGCTTCCGCACCCGCGTCGGGTGACAGAGTGACTTCGACCTCATAGGAACGGTCAGGCACCACGCAGGTCAGTGGCGAGCTGTCGATGGGTGAAACACCGCTGGCTTTCAGTCGCAGCGCGCCTTTGTCATGGCGTGCGCGCTGGCGCTCGTCCGGCCCCGGATTGTGGAACGCCCACTGGGTGCCAAAACGAACACCCGAGAAGTCGTCCGACAGTGCAAATCCCGCCGCGCTGGCCTTGCCACCTGCCGGCTTGCGCAGCGGTCGCGACAGATCCCCGCCCAGCGCCCGGAACCAGCCGTCATCGGTCCACTCGATGGGCTCAAGCAGTGTCTGTCGCCCCAGCGTCCGGAAGCCATTCTCGTAGGCGTGATAGACCATCCACCAATCGCCAGCCGGGCCTTCTACCAACGTTGCATGGCCGCGTGACCACCATGGCTCCGCTTCTGATTGGGTACGCACCAACGGGTTCTGCGGGCAGTGCTCCCATGGTCCATGGATGGAGCGCGAACGTGCGGCGATCACCATGTGCCCAGTCACCGGGCCGGCGGTGCCGCCCACGGCAGTGATCAGATAGAACCAATCACCATGACGCAGCAGCTTCGGGCCTTCGGGCGCGAAATTCTCGGTTACCCAGTCATCCGGATAGCGCCACGGACTATAGGCCGCTTCCAAGGCGCCATCGGTGGCCAAGCCGTCATCGCTCAAGCGCACCCGGCGGATGCCGTTGACGAACAGGTAGCGCTTGCCATCCTCGCCGACAATATGGCCGGGATCTATGCAACCGTCGATTTTCAGGTCAACCGGCTCGCTCCAGGGGCCGGCGATGTCGTCGGCCCAGATAACGAAGATCGACCAGCCATCACCGGTCGGGTTGGCCGGCAGGTAAATGAAGTAGCGATCGCCGTGCTTGCACAGGTCCACTGCCCAGATATCACCGAGTGTCCTGTGCAGCGCCGGCCCGATTGGCGCCCAGTTGACCAGGTCGGTGGAATGCCAGATGACCAGGCCCGGATAGGAATAGAACGACGAGAAGGTCATGTAGTAATCGTCACCATCCTTGAGGATGGTCGGGTCCGGATGATCCCCGGCGACGATGGGATTGAGATAGGTGCCGTCCCCGAGGTCAGCGATGCGCTGGCCTTCCGGCCCCTGACCCCAACGCGGCGTTGTGCTCGCACAGGCCCCCGCGGCGGCGGGCTCCGCCAGCAGTGACAGTGGCGCCACCACGGCGCCGGCAGCGATGGCTTTGAACAGATCCCTGCGGGAAGTATCGGGCATGCAACTCACTCTGGGTCAGTGGAAGGCCGTCGCGACAGCTTGGCGGCCGGAGCTGTACGAGTGTAGCCGCAGATCGGCGCAGCCCAGCCAGCCCAAGCCCGCCCTGGTGCAACACTTTCAATCAGTCGCTCGGTGGCGGTGCATTGCCAACGGCCTTGTTGACCGCGACGAACTGGCTACGCAGCAGGGCTTCGCTATCAACCAGGTCGCGCCGCGTCTGCAGATAACCTCTGCGTGCATCAAGCACCGCCAGGAAGTCGATCAGGCCGGCATCGTGTCGTGCCTGGGCGATCTTGTAAGCATCCAATGTGGCCTGTTCGCGCATACGCAGCTGCGTGCGCTGCTGCTGGGCGGCGCTGTAGCCGTTCAAGGCATTGTCGATTTCCTGCCAGGCCTGCAGCACGGTCTTCTGGTAGCCCACGGCGGCTTCTTGTTGTTCCAGCTCACGCAACTGCACCACACTCTTGCGCCGGCCGTGATCGAACAGCGGCAGGTTCAGCACTGGGCCGATCGACCAGGTGCGGCTGCCCCAGTCCGAGAACTCACCGGACAGGTACGACTCGTAACCGAACTTGGCACCGAGGCGGATGCTGGGATACAGATCAGCCTGGGCAACGCCGATGCTGGCCGTCGCCTGCTGCAGGCGTGCCTGCGCGGCGCGGATATCCGGGCGTCGCTGCGCCACTTCCGATGGCAGGCCCAGCGACAGATCCGGCAGCGCGTCGCTGACAGCAGCCGCAGGCGTTGCGAGCAGGGTTCGCAGAGCGCCGGGGCGCTCGCCGAGCAATAGCGCGAGTTGATTGCTGCTGCTGGCTTCCTCGGCCAGCAAACCCGGCAATCGCGCGCGTACAGCCGCCAGATCGGCCTGTTGACGGTCCAGATCCAGATGATCCTGCAGGCCGCCATCCACCCGTGCCTGCAGCAGCGACAAGCGCTCTTCCAATGCAGCGATGTCCTCGCGAGCCAGTTCGATATGGCGCTGTGCGGCGCGCAACTGCACGTAGCTGCGTGCCACTTCGCTAATGACGCTCAGCCTGGCCAGATCCAACAGGGCCGCCTGTTGTGCCACACCGGCATCGGCCGCCTCGATCGAGCGCCGCACCCTGCCCCACAGATCCAGTTCCCAGGACGCATCGAAACCGGCCTGATACAGATTGAACGGTTCCGCCAGCAGCTGCTTCAGCGCGTCACTGTCATTGCTGAGAATATCGAGCATGCGCGTACCTGCGCCGTTCTCGCTTTGGCGCTGGCGATTCACGCCCGCCGAAGCACTCACATCCACGCCGCGCTGCGCGGCAACTTTGCGCCGCTGCGCTCGCGCCTGGGCGAAGTGCAGAGCAGCTGTGCGCAGGTCCGGGCTCGTCTGCAAGGCGCGCCGTTGCAGTTCATCCAATGTCGGGTCGGAAAGCTGCGTCCACCACTCCGGCTGCAGCGCCTGCGTGCCGACGTCGGCATTTAGTGACGCGTCACCGCCACGCCATTGTGTCCAGTCCGTGGGCGCCGCTGCGTCCGGGCGCACGAAGTCCGGCCCGACCGCGCAACCGCCCAGCATCAGGCCGACAGCAAGCGGCGACAGCAGCAACGACGCGTTCAACAGTGAGCGTAAGTGCGGGAACATGGATCGCGTCCTAGGTAAGCCGGTTACGGAACAGCCACGCTGCCAACGGCAAGGTGATCGCCGCCACCGCCAACATGGGGATGAAGTTGAAGCCCACTTCCTGCAGGCCGGCACCTTCCAGATAGACCCGGCGCACCAGATCGATGCCAAAACGTAGCGGATTGGCGTAAGTCGCCACCTGCAGCACCTTGGGCATGTTGGCCACCGGCGTCATCAAGCCCGACAGCAGCATCAATGGCATGATCAACAGGAAGGTGTAGAGCATCGCCTGCTGCATGTTGGCTGCCACCGCCGAGATCGACAGACCTATGCCCACCGACGCCAGGGTAAACACCGCCAACGCCAGATACAGCACCCCCACCGAGCCGGCCATCGGAATCTGGAACCAGAAGCGGATGATCAGCAGGATGATGGTGGACTGCACCAGGCCCACCAGGATCGACGGCAAGGCTTTGCCAATCAGGATCTGCATCGGCGTCAGCGGCGTAACCAGCAACTGATCGAAGGTGCCCTGCTCACGTTCACGTGCCACCGACAGCGCCGCGATCAGCAAAGTCTGCAACATGCTCAGAGCGGCGATCAACGCTGGCATCAACTGCCAACGCGATTCGAGATTGGGGTTGTACCAGCTGCGCGTGACCAGCTGCACCGCTTGGCCACCGGCAGCGCGCGCCCGATTGAAGTCGGCGACGATGGAGCCGATGTAACCGGCAGCAGCACCGGCGGTGGTCGAGTTGCGACCGTCCATGATCAACTGCAGCGGCGCGCCCTGCCCTGACGCGAGCCTTTGCTCAAAATCAGCCGGGATGCTGATCACCAGCAGCGCTTCATTGGCGTCGATCAAGCCTGCAATCTGCCTCGACGAATCCAGCGTGGCCACACGCTCGAACATGCCCGCGCCGTCCACCCGCGACAGCAGCTCGCTCGACGCCTGTCCGCCACTGAGGTCGAGCACCGCGTACGGCACGTGGCGCAGGTCGAAGGTCGCGCCGTAACCAAACAACAACGCCTGCATCAGCGCCGGCATGAACAGCATGGCGCGGCTGGAGGGTTCCTTCAGCAGGGTGATCAGCTCCTTCCTGCACAGGAAGGCAATGCGCCGGAAATAGATGGCAATGGCTTCCATGCTTATACCAGCCGCTTGCGCAGTTTGTAGCGGGTGCCGGCAAACAGCAGCAACGCATACAGCAGCAGGATGGCCGATTTCTGCAGGAACAACAGCCAGTTGTCGCCAGTCAGGAACAGCGACTTGATCAGCCCCATGAAGTGGGTGGCAGGCAGCAGTTGGCTGATGACCTGCACCGCCACCGGCATGTTGCGCAGGTCGAAGACGAAACCGGACAGCATCATCGCCGGCATGAAACTGGTCAGCAACGCCACCTGGCTGGCCTGGAACTGGTTGCGGGTCACCGCCGATATGAACAGACCCAGCAGCAGTGATACGGCCAGGTAGAGCAGCGAGCTGATCACGATCGCCAGCAGCGAACCGCGCATCGGCACCTCGAACAGGAAGCGCGCGGTCAGCAGGCAGATCGCCAGGTTGATCGCACCGATACCCAGATACGGCAACAGTTTGGCCAGCACCAGTTCGGTTGGCCGCACCGGCGTCACGAACAGCGCTTCCAAGGTGCCGCGCTCCCATTCGCGCGCGACCAGCAGCGAGGTCAGGAAGGCACCGATCAAGGTCATCACCAGAACGATCAAGCCCGGCACCAGATACCAGGTACTGGTGCTTGCCTCGTTGAACCACATGCGCTGGATCACATTGACGCCAGCGCCCGCACTGCTGCCGCCTTGCCGATCGAATGTGTTTTGCAGCTGCGTCGCCAAGGCGCCGCCCACATAGCTTTCCAAGGTCCGCGCGGTATTGGCATCCACGCCATTGAGGATCAGCTGCACCTGCGCATTGCCATCCGCCATACGCCGGCTGAAATCCCCCGGCACATGCACGATGCCGCCGACCTTGCCTTGCCGCATCAAGTCCACCGCGGCGCTCATGTCACGGACCTGCACCGGCGCCAGGTACGGCGAGCCCTGCAGCCCTGCGACCAGCGACTGCGTAGTCGGCGAGCGCTCATCCAGCACCACTGCAACCGGTGCGTGGCTGACATCGAACGACAGCCCGTAACCAAACAGCAGGATCAACGCCGCCGGCAGCAACAGGCCGACCGCAAGGCTACTGCGCTCGCGCAGCATCTGCCGGGTCTCCTTGCGCACCAGCGCCCATAAGCGGGATAGGAAGCCGGACATCACGCAGCCCTGCCACCGGCAGCGGCACTGCGCTGCGCGCGGCCCTGCTCGACGATGCCAATGAAGGCGGCATTCATGTCGATGCCGTCAGCGCCGGCCTGCTCGCGCACCTGCTGTGGCGTTCCCAGGGCCAGCAGTTCACCGGCGTCCTGGATGGCGATGCGGTCGCAGTATTCCGCTTCTTCCATGAAATGGGTGGTGACGACGATGGTCACGCCCTGCTGCGCCAGCCCGGTGATGGTGCGCCAGAAGGCGCGCCGCGCCAGTGGGTCGATGCCGCTGGTCGGCTCATCCAGGAACAGGATCTCCGGCGCATGCAGCAAGCCCACCGCCATTGCCAGCCGTTGTTTGTAGCCGGCCGGCAGTTCACCGCTGCGGGCGTCGCCCTGCAGGTCGAAACGGCCAATGGCGTCGGCTACGCGCTGGCGCAGCTGCGCACCGCCCAAGCCGTAGGCACCGCCGAAGAACTCCAGGTTCTCGCGTACCGTGAGGTTGGCGTAGAGGGCGAATTTCTGTGAGACATAGCCAATGCGTGCGCGGGCCTGGGCACGGGCGCTGCGCAGATTGAGGCCGGCTACTTCCAGATGCCCGCTGCTGGCGGGAAGCAGTCCACAGAGCATGCGGAAAGTGGTGGTCTTGCCCGCACCATTCGGGCCGAGCAGCCCGAAGATCTCGCCACGATGCACATCGAAACTGGTGCTCGCCACCGCGGTGAAGTCACCGAAGCGACGCACCAGATCGCGCACCACGATGACCGGCGCATCATCCTGCGCGATCGCTATCGGTGCGACCTCCGCCACCGGCAACGACGCTGGCGATTCCTGCGCGCGCAGCAGCATCATGAAAGCATCTTCCAACTCAGCGGGCCGCTGGCTGGGCAATTGATCCTGCAGCAGCCCAGCGATATCCGACGGCGTTGCCGAGGGCTGCAGGATGAAGCGCACCGAACCGGCACGCGGCACCGCATCCAGCACGTGGCGGCTATCGTCGATCAGTTGCGCCTGCAGGTCACGCGGCTGCAACGGCGGCGCTGGCGCTACCGTCCAGGTCAGGCCCTGCGCCTCGCCGGTCAGCGCGGCAGGATTGCCCTGCGCCAACAAGCGCCCCTGATGCAGCACGAAGATCTGCTCGCAGCGCTCAGCCTCGTCCATGTATGCGGTGCTGACCAGCACGCTGAGCTGCTCCTCCTGCACCAGCTGCTGGATGATCCTCCACAATTCGCGCCGTGACAGCGGGTCCACGCCGACACTGGGCTCGTCCAGCAGCAACAGCTGCGGTGAGCGCACCAAGGTGCAGGCCAGGCCGAGCTTCTGCTTCATGCCGCCGGACAATTTACCGGCCGGGCGCTGTTTGAACGCAGCCAGGTCGGTCATGTGCAGGAGCCGCTCGAAGCGCGCATGGCGTTCGGCCTGAGGCACCCCATGCAGATCCGCGTAAAGATCCAGGTTCTCCTGCACGCTCAGGTCCTCATACAGGCCAAAGCGTTGCGGCATGTAGCTGATGCGGTCCTGCACCTGTTGTGGCTGCCTTGCCACGTCATGGCCCAGCACCTGCAACTCACCGCCATCGGGCGGCAGCAAGCCAGCAACCATGCGCAGAAAGGTGGTCTTGCCAGCACCATCCGGTCCCACCAGTGCGGTCAGCTCGCCCTTGCGCACGCTCAAGGAAATCCCCGCCAGCGCCTCCACCTGCCCGCCACCAGGCGCCGGGAAACACTTGCGCAGGTCGACCGCGACTACCGTGGCAGCAGCCGCTTCCATCAGTGCGCCGCCCCCTGCAGGCGAACGCTTACCGGCTGGCCCAAGCGCAACTGATCCTGTGGATCCTCGACCACCACACGTACCTCATAGACCAGGCTGGTGCGAAGTTCTTCGGTCTGCACAGATTTCGGGGTGAACTCGGCCACGGACGAAATAAAGCCGACCTTGCCCGCCACCGGATTGTCCGGATGGCTGTCACTGGTCACCTGCGCGAGCTGACCGCTGCGGATGCGACCGAGCTCGGTTTCGCTGGCAAACACCCGTACCCACTTGGGCTGGGTCAACGCCAGCGCAAATGCCGCGCGTTGCGGACCAGCCATGTCGCCGACTTCCACCAGCCGCGAGCGCACCACCGCCGCCACCGGTGCCTTCAGCTGGCCTTGCGCGATCTGGTGCTGCAGCAAGGCGAGCTGGGCATCGGCCGCCTGCAATTGCGCCTCGGCTGCCGCAATGTCTTCCTTGCGCGGGCCTTGCTGCACCAGCGTCAGTGCCTGCTGCTGCAGTTCGGCCGTCGCTGCCGCCACTTTCGCCACGCTACGCGCGCGGTCCATTTCCTGCGCGCTTACACCACGACCGTCCGTCGCGCTGGCCACGCCCTGCAAGCGCTGCAGGTCCTGCGCTGCACGCGCTGCATCGGCCTGCGCTGCGGCCAGCTGGCTCCTGGCCTGCACGACTTCCTGCGGCCGCGCGCCGTTGTGCAGCCGCGCCACCGTCTGCCGCTGCGTCTCGATCTGTGCCTTGGCTTGATCTGCCTGCAGTTGCAGGGTGCGGGTGTCGAGCGTGGCCAGCACATCGCCGGCCTTGACCTTGTCGCCTTCCTCCACCCGCACTTCCTGCACCCGGCCACTGCCATCGAAGGCAAGCGACACCTGGCGGATGTCCACATTGCCCTGTAACTGCAGGCCATCGCCAGCCGGCTTATCCCGGCTGCTCCACCACAGCAGCAGCACGACCAACAACGCGACGGCGGCCACCACGACAAGGACGAGCTTCTTCATCAGGACGCTTCCGCAAGCAGGATTGTATCTGCCGAACAGTCTAATTCAAATTAAATTTAATTTAAAGTAGTGCCGGACGGAGCGATGAAGCAGGCTAAACTTGCCACGCAATGAGCACTCAGAAAACCACCCCACGCGGACCACGCACCGACGGCGAGGCCACCCGTGCCCGCCTGCTGGAGGCGGCCGGCCAGCTGTTCTCGCAGCAGGGCTTCGCCGAAACCACCAGCAAGGCCGTGGCCCAGCTGGCCGCTGCCGACCTGGCATCCATCAACTACCACTTCGGCAGCCGCAACGGCCTGTACCAGGCGGTGCTGCTGGAAGCGCACCGGCAGCTGCTCGATCTTGATGATCTGCAGCGGATCGCCGGCAGCGCGCTGAACCCGGAGCAGCGCCTGTATGAACTGCTGGCTGGCCTGGTTCAGCGCGCGCAGCAACCCGAGGCCTGGGCACCACGCGTGCTGGCGCGCGAACTGCTGGCCCCCTCCTCGCACCTGCAGGTGCTGATGGAAGAAGCGATTCCGCCGAAGATGATGGCGGTGGCGCAGATCCTCAGTGAGATCTCCGGCATTCCCGCCAATGAACCGGCCCTGCTGCGCTGCCTGCTGAGCGTCGCCGCGCCCTGCATGATGTTGATCGTGATCGGCCGTGACGTACCCGGCCCGTTGCAGGCAGTGGCGCAAGGCCCATCGCAGCCGCTCCTGGCACATCTGCATCGGTTCGCGATTGCAGGCCTGCAGGCGGTTGGCGAGGACTACCGCAGCAAGCCAGCAGCAAAGAGTGTGCGAGCGGTGTAAACCGCGACGCTGGACTTGCTCGGCCGGTGATACAGACTCGATCGGGTAGACCATCAGCTTCGCGGCTTACGCCGCTCCTACAAAAGCACGCCGCTGCCCCGCCAAAAACCCGTCGCCAACGCTGTGGCACTGCTCTTGCATCTGCCCCGGCATGAGTCCCGAACTTGCCCTCACCGAACTCCGCGGCGGCCTGGTTGCCACCTTGTGGATCGCCGGTCCGTTGCTACTTGTCGTGCTGGTCGTCGGCGTGGTGGTCGGCGTCATCCAGGCTGCCACCCAGATCAACGAGCCGACCATCGCCTTTGTCGCCAAGGCCGCGGCCCTGACCGCGGCGCTGTTTGCGCTCGGCAGCCTGCTGCTTGGACACCTTGTCGAGTTCACCGTCATGCTGTTCCAACGCATCCCGCATCTGATCGGTTAGCGCGATGGACTCGGTCACCCAGACAGTCATCGACGGCCAGCAGGCCTTTGCCATCATCGGCAATACCCTGTGGATCATGCTGCGCATCGGCGCGATGCTGATGGCCATGCCGATGATCGGCACCCGCGCGGTACCGGCGCGGGTGCGGGCGCTGCTGGCGGTGGCACTGTCCGTGGCACTGTCCCCGGTCCTGCCGCCGGTGCCGATCTTCAACGGCTTTGACTCGATGACCGTGCTCAGCATCGTGCGCGAGGTAGCCGTGGGGGTCAGCATCGGTTTCCTGCTACGGCTGATCTTCGAAGCCGGCGCCATGGCCGGTGAAATGATCGCGCAGAGCACCGGCCTGGCCTTCGCGCAGATGGCCGACCCGATGCGCGGCGGCAGTTCCGGCGTGATCGGGCAATGGTTCTACCTGATGTTCGGCCTACTGTTCTTCACCAGCAATGGCCATCTGGCACTGATCTCGTTGCTGGTGGACAGCTACAAGGCACTGCCCATCGGTACCGCCCTGCCCGATCCGCATGCGGTCGCCACGCTGGCGCCGACCCTGGCCCTGCAGATTTTCCGTGGCGCACTGTCACTGGCGCTGCCCTTGGTGGTGGCGATGCTGGCGATCAACCTGGTCTTTGGCGTCCTTTCCCGTGCAGCACCGGCACTCAACCCCATGCAGTTGGGTCTGCCGGTTGCCCTGCTGATCGGCCTGGCACTGCTCACCTTGCTGGCAGGGGAAATGGGGCCGCCCGTACAGCGCCTTTTCGACACCGCCTTTGATACGGCCCGGCAAGTAACAATGTGACGCCCTACACAGCTCACGTTTTTCGATTTCACATTGCCTGAAGGCCCCCTTGCCGGTTCCCCTATACCGGTGGATAGTCCGGGTACAGCACGGACCGCAGGGGAATGCGGAACCAAGTACGACATCTCGCTTCCGCGACCGCGGCGCGACAACCTTAGGGAGAGGTTTGATGCTCGTTGGCAGCTACAACCCGTTGTTTGTCGTGCTGTCGATCCTGGTGGCGATACTGGCCTCGTTCACGGCCTTGGATATGGCCTCAAGGGTTTCGGCCTCGCAACCACGTCGCGCCGCAGCCCGCTGGCTGTTGGCCGGTGGCGTGGCCATGGGTGCGGGCATCTGGTCGATGCACTTTGTCGGCATGTTGGCTTTCCGTCTGCCCATCCCGCTGGGCTACGACCTGTGGCTGACCGTGGAGTCACTGCTGGTGGCGGTCGCAGCCTCGATATTTGCCCTGTGGCTGGTTTCGCGCCCGACCTTGCCGCACCTGCGCTTGGCGCTGGGCGCATTGCTGATGGGCCTGGGCATCGCCTGGATGCACTACGTCGGCATGTCAGCGCTGAAGATGAGCCCGGACATCGACTACGACCGGGTCTGGTTTGTGCTTTCGATCGTGATTGCGGTTGGCGCCTCGTGGAGTGCGTTGTACATAGCGTTCCGCCTGCGCACCGTAGAGCACGCCCTGCCGCCGCGATTGATCGCCGCTGCGGTGATGGGCCTGGCCATCGTCGGCATGCACTACACCGGCATGGCGGCAGCGCGCTTCCCAGCCAACTCCGTCTGCACTGCAGCCACCACCGGTGGCGTCCCCACTGAATGGCTGGCCGCATGCGTGGTGCTGCTGACCGTCGGCGTGATGGGCGTGGTGCTGACCATTTCCCTGTTCGAGCAGCGCATGCAGGCACGCTTGCTGCACCTGCGTAATTCAATGCTGTCGGCTTCGCTGGACGATGCCCGCAAGGAGCTGTTCCATGCCAGCCAGCACGACTCGCTGACCCGCCTGCCCAACCGCCAGCTCTCGCATGAGCGTATCGAACAGCTGCTGCAGGGAGGCCAGCCGTTCGCCGTGATGTCCATCGACCTGGATGGCTTCCGTCATATCAATGGCGCCTTTGGCTCGCAGACTGGCGATGCTGCCCTGGTCGATATCGGCGAGCGCCTGCGCCAACTACTGCCGGCCGAAGACCTTGTCGGTCGCCTCGGTGGCGATCAGTTCGTGATCGCCTGCCAGCTCAGGCAGAGCGAAGAACTCGACTCGCTGGCGGACCGCATCATTCTGGCAGTCAATTCGGTACGGGTAAGCGGACGCGAACTGCGGATTACCGCCAGCCTTGGCATTGCCCAATATCCGCAGACTGGCACCTCCACCACCGCGGCACAGCTGATTGCCATGGCCGAGACCGCCATGGCCTATGCCAGGCAGTCCGGACGCAACACCCATGCGGTGTTCGCGGACTGGATGAACGACAACGTCGAACAGGACAGGCGCCTGCTGGAAGACCTGCGCAAGGCGTTGGGCACACCGCAGCTGTCGCTGCATTACCAACCGCGTGTGCACGCCAACAGCGGCCGCATCAGTGGTGCCGAGGCTCTGATCCGCTGGCGCCATCCAGAGCACGGCTATGTTCCGGCCGAACGCATCATCAGGCTCACGGAGCAGAGCGGCCTGATGGACGTAATCGGCAACTGGGTGCTGGATGAGGCATGCAGGCAGATGCGCAGCTGGCAAGATGCCGGCAACGCCGAATGGCGGGTAGCGGTGAATCTGTCAGGGCGCCAACTGGGCTCGCCCAAATTGATTGAAGACGTACGTGCCGCATTGGACCGCAACGATCTTGAGCCCTCACGCCTGATTCTGGAGATCAGCGAAGGCGCAGTGATGCGCGACACCGACAACGCCATTTCGGTACTTCGCAGCGTTGCCGGCCTGGGCGTTGGTATATCCATCGATGATTTCGGTATCGGCGTGTCCAGCCTGCTGCACCTGAAGCGGCTGCCGGCCACCGAGATCAAGATCGACCGCGCCTTCGTGCTGGCGCTGGAGGAAAGCGACGAGGACGTGGTGATCGTCTCAGCCATCGTCGCGCTTGGTCATGCGCTGAACATGGAGATCGTCGCCGAAGGCGTCGAGACTCAGGGGCAGCGTTCGTACGTGGAACGGCTGGGCTGCGACCATCTGCAAGGCTACCTGCTGGGCCGCCCGGTCAGCGCGGAGAACTTCATGCGCCTGCACGGTGGCGACGCCCAACATGCGGCGCTGGAAGCACGGCTGGCCTCGTTCAACGCCAGCCAGGAGTAAGCCGTAGTGCCGAGCCATGCTCGGCAGAAGCTCTCCCGATAAACCAGGACCTGTAGTGCCGAACCATGCTCGGCAGAGGCTCTACCGGGAAAGCGCCTTGCCGAGCATGGCTCGGCACTACCAAAGCACGTTCTGGAATGATTATTGCACGGCGATGGAAGAACCCCTCTTCCATGCCGAGCAATGTCCGAAAACGAACAGGCCGGGGAAAAAACCGAACTCCCCACCGAAAAACGCCTGCGCGAGGCCCGCGAGCAAGGCAATATCCCGCGCTCGCGCGAGCTGGCAACCGCCGCGGTATTCGTCGCCGCCGTGCTGGCGCTGTATGCCATGGCCGGCTCCATGGGCAGCTCAGCCCGGCAGTGGATGAAGGCTGCGCTGTCGCCTGAGGTAGGGCTGCTCAATACCCCAAATGCCTTGTTCGGCCACGCCGGCTGGATGTTGCTCAAGCTGATGCTGGCCTTCAGCCCCCTGCTCCTTGTGTGCCTGGCGGCCGGCATGATTGCCCCGGCATTGATGGGCGGACTGCAGTTCTCCAACAAGGCGTTGATGCCCGATCTCAAGCGCATGAACCCTTTGACCGGGATGAAGCGTCTGGTCGGCGCTGAAGCATTGGCCGAACTGGTCAAATCGATGCTGCGGGTGGCCTTCGTCGGCACCGCCGCCGGCCTGTGCATCTGGCAAGGTGCCGATGGCCTGCGCGGCCTGCTGCATCTGCCGTTGGAAGCCGCCATCGGCCGCGGTCTGGGCTTTACCCTCAAGCTGCTGCTGGCCACCGCGGGTGCCATGGCCCTGCTCGCGGCCATCGACGCGCCCTACCAGAAGTGGAACTGGCTGCGGAAGCTGAAGATGACCCGCGAAGAGCTGCGCCGCGAGATGAAGGAAAGCGAGGGCAGCCCTGAGGTCAAGGGCCGCATCCGGCAGATGCAGATGCAGCTGTCGCAACGCCGGATGATGGAGGCCGTACCCACGGCCGACGTGGTGCTGGTCAATCCGACCCACTACGCGGTCGCCCTCAAGTACGAGAGCGGGCGCATGGGCGCCCCCACCGTGGTCGCCCGGGGCGTCGACGAACTGGCCCTGCGCATCCGCCAGGTAGCCGACGGCAACAAGGTCGCCGTGGTCTCGTCACCGCCTTTGGCACGCGCCTTGTATCGGGAAAGCCAACTCGGCAAGGAAATCCCCGTGAGACTGTATTCGGCTGTCGCCCTGGTCCTGTCCTACGTCTACCAGCTGCGCCAATGGCGCACCGGCCCGATGCCGCAGATGGCATCCATCGATATTGATGAATTCGGCAAGGGAGAAACCCGATGAGCAGTCAGACCTCGGGCTTTTCCGCACGCCGCCTGCTGGACATGCTGCGCCACGGGCTGGGCGCGCCGTTGATCGTGCTGGCCTTGCTGGCAATGGTGGTGGTGCCGCTGGCCGCGCCGGTGCTGGATGCTCTGTTCACCCTCAACATCGCCATCTCGATGCTGGTGCTGCTGGCCGTGGTCTATGTAAAGCGGCCGCTGGACTTCACCATCTTCCCGATCGTGCTGCTGGTCACCACGATGCTGCGGCTGGCGCTGAACGTCGCCTCCACCCGGGTGATCCTGCTCAACGGCCAGGACGGCCATGAGGCCGCCGGCAAGGTGATCGCCGCCTTCGGCGAGTTCGTCATCGGCGGCAACTACGCGGTCGGCATCGTGGTGTTCGCGATCCTGACCATCATCAACTTCGTGGTCATCACCAAGGGTGCCGGGCGCGTATCGGAAGTGACCGCGCGCTTCATCCTGGACGCCATGCCCGGCAAGCAGATGGCGATCGACGCCGACCTCAACGCCGGTTTGCTGACGCGCGAGGAAGCCAAGCTGCGCCGCGAGGAAGTCCGCGAGGAAGCCGACTTCTACGGTGCAATGGACGGTGCCAGCAAGTTCATCCGCGGCGACGCCATCGCCGGCATCCTGATTCTCTTCATCAACATGCTCGGCGGCCTGGCCGTGGGCGTGCTGCAGCATGACATGGCCTTCGGCGACGCCGCTGCTACCTACACACTGTTGTCGATCGGTGACGGCCTGGTGGCGCAGCTGCCCGCCCTGCTGGTCTCCAGCGCCGTGGCCATGCTGGTCACCCGCGCCTCGCGCTCGCAGGACATGAGCGAAGCGATGATGGGCCAGGTGTTCGGCCAGTACCGCGCCCTGGCCATCACTGCCGGCATCATCGGCCTGGTCGGCCTGGTACCGGGCATGCCGAACCTGGCCTTCCTCAGCCTGGCCGCCATCCTCGGCTTCATCGCCTGGAAATTGTGGAAACGCGAGACCAGCGCTGCCGGCAAGACCTCCGCCAACGACACCAGCGCCAACGAAGGTGG
The DNA here is from genome assembly GCF_056759195.1 of Stenotrophomonas sp. STEN083. Taxonomy (NCBI): domain Bacteria; kingdom Pseudomonadati; phylum Pseudomonadota; class Gammaproteobacteria; order Lysobacterales; family Lysobacteraceae; genus Stenotrophomonas; species Stenotrophomonas sp. STEN083. Next base: position 128,020 of record NZ_JBRRCU010000005.1, read on the forward strand.
CTTGAACGCCCTCGGCCAGCCGCAACCCGCCCCCACCGCTGAATTGACCTGGGACGAGTTGCGCCCGGTCGATCCGCTGGGCCTGGAAGTCGGCTACCGGCTGATTCCGCTGGTCGACAAGGCCCAAGGCGGCGAGTTGATGACACGCATCAAGGGCGTGCGCCGCAAGCTCACCCAGGACCTGGGCTTCCTGATCCCGCCCGTACACATCCGCGACAATCTGGAGTTGCCGGCCACCCACTACCGTCTGCTGATCCACGGGGTGCCGGTCAGCACCGCCGACATCCATCCGGATCGCGAACTGGCGTTGGACCCGGGCAGCGCGATGGGCACGCTGGAAGGCATTGCCGGCAAAGACCCGGCGTTCGGCCTGGACGCCACCTGGATCCAACCGCATCAGCGCGCCCACGCCGAGTCGCTGGGTTACACGGTGGTCGATCCCGCCACCGTGGTCGCCACCCACCTGTCGCACCTGATCCGCGAGCACGCGCCGGAGCTGCTCGGCCATGAAGAAGTCCAGCAGCTGCTGGCGACCCTGGCGAAGAGCGCCCCCAAGCTGGCCGAAGACCTGTCGCCCAAGGCGCTGCCGCTGTCCACCGTCGCCCGCGTGCTGCAGAACCTGCTGATCGAGCGCATCCCGATCCGCCAGCTGCGCAAGATCGCCGAAGCGCTGGTTGAGGCCGCACCGGTCACCCAGGACCCTGCCGCGCTTACTGCCTCGGTACGTGGCGCGCTTGGCCGCTTCATCGTGCAGGAAATCGCCGGCTCCTCGCCGGAACTGCCGGTCTTCACCCTCAATCCGCAATTGGAACGCGTCTTGCAGGAGTCAACACAAGGCAATGGCGCCGCACTGGAACCTGGTCTCGCCGAACGCCTCCATCAAAGCCTTGCCGATTGCGTCGGCAAGCAGGAGGCCCGCAACGAGCCGGCTGTAGTGCTGGTACCGGCCCCGGTCCGCGCCGCGCTGGCGCGCCTGGTCCGCCACAGTGTTCCCTCGCTGTCGGTCCTGGCCTATAGCGAAGTGCCGGAAGACAAACGCCTGAAGCTGGTCGGCACGATCAGCTGAGGCAGCCCGAAAGCCGACACCGGCAGCAATGCCGGCGTCGGAAACCAGACACCTGCTGCACCGCACCCATTCCGCAAGAAGGAGCCCGCCACGCCATGTTCGACATCGCCAACGCCACTCCTTCGCCGCAGCCTCACTCCCGGTACCAAAGCATGAAGATCAAACGTTTCGTCGCCGCTGACATGCGCACCGCCATGAACCTCGTGCGCAAGGAACACGGCCCCGATGCCGTGATCCTGTCCAACCGTCGGATCGAGGAAGGTGTGGAGATCGTGGCGGCCGCGCACTACGACGAGACCGCAGTGAAGCAGGCGCTGGAAGCCAGCCGTCCAGCCCCACCGGCCCCGGCCAAGCCGCGCAGTGCCGCCGAAGCCATCATGGCCGCGATGACCCGCCGCAAGGCACCGGAGCCGGAACCGGTCACCGCCACCACCTCGGCCGTCGCCGCACTGGCGCGCTCGGCGGTTGGCGCCACCGGCCGCTCCATCGACAACAGCATCGAGCTGGCACCGGGCAGCCGCTTCGCCGGCCTGCTCAAGTCTGCCGAGATTGAGCCGGTCGCCGCACGCGCCCCGGTCTCGCAGACCTTTTTTGCCACCCAGCCAGCCAGCGCCGATGAACTGCCGGTAGTGCCGGCATTCCGTCCCGCCGGCAGCGCCGCAGCCATCGCGCCACTGGCCGCTGCACCAGCGGTAACCCAGCAGGCCAGCTTTGCCGACGCAATTGCCGCCGTCACCATCGCGCCGCCGGTACCGGTTGAACGCGCCCGCTTCGTCATCGATCCGCCGGAGCCGGAGCTGGCCCCGCTGCAGCCGGCCGTGGCCGTGGCCATCCCCGCAGTTCCTGCTGCACCGGTGTTCAACCCTGCCCCGGTCGCCGTTGCACCCGTCACCGTGGCGCCCGCAATCGAGGCAATTCCCGCGCCGCTCGCTGCGGTAGCAGCCATCGCCGCAGTCGCTGCCACGCTGCCCGCTGAAGCGCCGATCGCCGGCGCTGTTGAAGCTACCGAAACTGCCGCCTTCGCTCCCACATCCCCGCTGAGCGCGGTGACCAGCGCACCGGTGATTATCGCCCGCGACGACGAACAGCTCAGCCAGCTGCGTCAGGAAGTAGCCGGCATGCGTCATCTGATCGAGCGCGAGATGAACCGCTTCACCGATGAGCGCCTGCGCGGCAGCGCGGTGCGCGCCAATGCGTTGGACCTGATGGACGAATACGGCTTCGACGCTGGCCTGGCCCGCGACGTCGCCACCCAGATTCCGGCCGACATCGACCCCAGCCGCGCCCGCGGCCTGATGCTGGGGCTGATCTCCAAGAAGCTCCCGATCGCGCCGGTCGACCCGATGGAAACCGGCGGCGTGATCGCCCTGGTCGGCCCCACCGGTGCCGGCAAGACCACCACCATCGCCAAGCTGGCCTCGCGCTTCGCAGAAGCCCACGCCGCCCGCGACGTGGCGCTTGTCACCACCGATACCCAGCGCATCGGCGCCCGCGAGCAACTGTACGGTTTCGGTCGCCAGCTCGGCATCGCCGTGCACGAGGCAAACAGCGGCACCGACCTCAACCAGCTGCTGCAGAAGCTGGCCGACTACAAGCTGGTGCTGATCGACACCGCCGGCCTGGGCCAGCGCGACCGCGCCCTCACCGCCCAGCTGCAGTGGCTGCGCGCCGCCGGCCAGATCCGCACCCTGTTGGTGCTGCCGGCCAACACCGCTTTCCAGGACATGGATGAAGTGGTGCGCCGCTTCAGCGCCGCCAACCCGCAGGGCGTGGTGCTGACCAAGCTGGACGAGACCGGCCGCTTCGGTTCGGCCCTGTCGGTGGCGGTCGATCACCGCCTGCCGATCACCTGGGTGACCGACGGCCAGGACGTTCCGGAAGACCTTTATCGGGCCTCTGCCGCAAATCTCGTACTTCGCCTTGAAGATTTGCGCCGCGCGGCCGATATGCCCTGCAACACGGAGTTGAACAATGCAGTCGCGTGAGTACGCCAAGCTGACCAACACCTTCCCCCTGTCGGCTACCCGGCACGAACCGGCAGGCCCGGTGCGCACCATCGCGGTGACCGGCGGCAAGGGCGGTGTAGGTAAAACCAATGTCTCGGCCAACCTGGCCGTGGCACTGGCAGGCATGGGCAAACGCACCCTGCTGCTGGATGCCGATCTAGGCCTGGCCAACATCGACGTGGTGCTGGGCCTTCAGCCCAAGCACACTCTGGCCGACCTGGTCGCCGGGCGCGCCACGCTCGACGAAGTGATCATGGAAGGTCCGAACGGCGTGCTGGTCGTGCCGGCCGCCTCGGGCCGTCGGCACATGGCCGAACTGCAGCCGGCCGAGCACGTCGGTCTGGTCAATGTGTTCTCCGAGCTGGAACGCGAGCTCGATGTGATGATCATCGACACCGCCGCCGGCATCACCGACAGCGTGCTGACCTTCTGCCAGGCCGCCCAGGACACCGTAGTGGTGGTCTGCGACGAGCCTGCCTCGATCACCGACGCCTACGCGCTGATCAAGGTGCTCTCCCGCGAGCGTGGCGTGGATCGCATCCAGGTCGTCGCCAACATGGTCCGTGACCCGAACGAAGGCCGCGCCCTGTACGAAAAGCTGGTACGGGTCTGCGAGAAGTTCCTGATCGATGTTTCGCTGAACTACCTGGGTTGCGTGCCGCAGGACGACTGGCTGCGCCTGTCGGTGCAACGCCAGCAGCCGGTGGTCAAGCTCTACCCTTCCGCACCGGCCTCGCTGGCCATCAACGAAATCGCCCGTCGCACCGCGCGCTGGCAAGCCCCAACCGCCCCGCGCGGCGGCGTTGAGTTCTTCCTGGAACGCATCATCCAGCAGAAGGTGAAGGCATGAACAATGCAGCCGCCCAATACCGTGAAGTCCAGCGCAACGCGGCCAATGACTGCATTGCCCGCCACGCCGACCTGGTACGTCGCATCGCCCACCACCTGGCCGCGCGCCTGCCCGCCAGCGTCGAGGTCGATGATCTGATCCAGGCCGGGATGATGGGGCTGATCGAGGCCTCGCGCAGCTATGACGCCGAACAGGGCGCCTCGTTCGAAACCTATGCATCGATCCGCATCCGCGGCTCGATGATCGACGAAATCCGCCGCGGCGACTGGGTACCGCGCTCGGTGCACCGCCGCGCCCGCGATGCCGCTGCCACCATCCGCAGGCTTGAGCAGAGCAGCGGCCGTTCGGCCAGCGCCAGCGAAGTAGCTGAGGCGATGGAACTTCCGCTACCCGAATATATGCGTCTGGTCGAAGACGCCTCACGCGGCCAGGTGCTGAGCCTGGAATCGCGCATCGAAGACCAGGGCGAGCTGGACACCCCGACCACCGGCGGCCCCAACCCGCAGCAGGTGCTGGAGCGCAGCCAGTTCGGCGCCGAGCTCGGCAAGGCCATCGGCCAGTTGCCCGAGCGCGAGCAGCTGGTGCTGTCGCTGTACTACGAGCAGGAATTGAACCTGAAAGAAATTGGCGCGGTATTGGGCGTAAGCGAATCCCGCGTCTGTCAGATCCACGGCCAGGCCACGCTGCGTCTGCGCGGCCGACTGAAGATTTTCGAGGCGGCCGACGCCGGGCTCGAAGAACCATGAAGAGGAAAGTCTTTTGAACAAGAACATGCGCATCCTGATCGTTGACGACTTCTCGACGATGCGCCGCATCGTCAAGAACCTGCTCGGCGATCTGGGCTTCACCAATACCGCCGAAGCCGAGGACGGGCATGCCGCGCTGTCGATGCTGCAGACGCAGTCGTTCGATTTCGTCGTCACCGACTGGAACATGCCGGTGATGACCGGCATCGAATTGCTCAAGGCGATCCGCAACGATGCCAAGCTCAAGACCTTGCCGGTACTGATGGTCACCGCCGAAGCCAAGCGCGAGCAGATCATTGAGGCCGCACAGAGCGGCGTGAACGGCTACATCATCAAGCCGTTCACCGCGCAGACGCTGGAAGAGAAGCTCGGCAAGATTTTCGAACGCCTGGCAGCGAGCGCCTGATGAACCAGCTCGGCGAAGCATTGAGCGACAAATCGGCCCTGGTGCAGCGCCTGCAGGACGCACTGGCAGCATTGGAAAGCGGCGACGAAGCCGGTTGGCGCCGGGAAATCGACGCGCTGGCCGCCTTGCGCGCGCAGCCAATGATGTCCGGCCTGGGCCGGCTGGCACGCGAACTGGGCCAGGCACTGGGCGAACTGCCCAGCGTGCCCAGCGAAGCCGGCGAGCTGGATGATGCCTGCGCGCGCCTGGACCATGTGGTGCAGATGACCGAACAGGCTACCCACCGCACGCTTGATCTGGCCGAGGAATGCCGCGCGCTGACCGAACGCCTGCGTGCGGACGGGCTGAATGCCGAGCAGGGCGAAATCCTCGAACGCATCCGCCACAATCTGACTGAAGTAGCGCTGACCCAGAGCTACCAGGACTTGACCGGGCAGATCATCCGCCGTGTGGTCGGCATCGTCCGTCGCGTGCATGAAGGTTTTGGCGCGCTCGGCCTGCCGCCGCCGGAAGAAGATGCACGCAACCAGGGCTTGGCTGGCCCGGCCGTCAACGGTCTGGATCGCCACGCCGTGTCCCAGGTGGACGCAGACGATCTGCTCTCGGACCTGGGGCTGTAAGCCATGAGTGCTTTTGCCGACGACATCGCCGCCGACTTCATCCTTGAAGCGCAGGAAATCCTGGATCGCCTCGGCGAGCAGTTGGTGACGCTCGAACAGGCGCCGCACGACAGTGATCAGCTCAACGCCGTATTCCGTGGCTTCCATACGCTGAAAGGTGGCGCCGGTTTTCTGGCGATCCACCCAATGGTCGAACTGTGCCACGCCGCCGAGGAAACCCTCGGCATGGCCCGCGCCGGCAAAGCCGAGCTGCTGGCGCATCATTTCGACGCCGCCCAGCAATCTCTGGACTGGCTGCAGGCAATGCTCGATGCGGTGTCATCCGGCACTGAACCGGAGCATGCACCTGCTGCGCTGATCGCCCAGTTTGATGTGGGTGCTGCGCCGGTTGTCGTAGCGGCGCAACCTGTTGCCGCAGCCGGCGACAGCGACCTGATCAGCGAAGACGAGTTCGAAGCCCTGCTCAACCAGTTGCATGGCAGCGGTACGCCCGGCGCCCAGCCTATCGTTGCGAAGGCCGGCGATGAGCTGATCGACGAAGACGAATTCGAAGCCCTGCTCGACAAGTTGCATGGCGGCGCCGCACCCGGTGCAGTCGCGGTGCAGCCGATTCCCGCTGCGCCCAAGCCCAAGCCGGCCGCGGCACCCGTCGCACCCGCACGCCCCGCGGCAGGCGCAGCCAAACCGGCTGCCGCAAAAGCCGCCGAGCCCGAGCACACCGTGCGCGTGGACACCAAGCGACTGGATGCCATCGTCAATCTGATCGGCGAACTGGTGCTGGCCCGCAACCGGCTCAAAACCTTGCGCATGCGCCTGAAGGACGAGGAACTGGATCGCGCAGTCTCGACCTTGGATATCGCCACCGCTCGCCTGCAATCAGCGGTGATGCGCACCCGCATGCAACCGGTCGGCAAGGTGTTCTCGCGCTTCCCCAAGGTTGCCCGCGACGTTGCCCGCTCGCTGCAGAAAGAAGTCGATCTGGAGTTGATCGGCGCCGACACCGAGCTGGACCGCAACCTGGTCGAAGCACTGGCCGATCCGCTGGTGCATCTGGTCCGCAACGCCATCGACCATGGTGTCGAATCGCCCGAACTGCGCGAGGCCCAAGGCAAACCGCGTATGGGCCGGGTACGCCTGTCCGCCCAGCAGGAAGGCGATTACGTCAGCATTGAAGTCCAGGACGACGGCGCCGGCATCGATCCAGAGCGCCTGCGCGCCAAGGCCCGTGACAAGGGCTTGCTCGACCCTGAAGCCGCCGCCCGCCTGACCAGCGAGGAGTGTCTGCATCTGGTGTTCCTACCCGGCTTCTCGACCAAGCAGGAAGTCACCGATATTTCCGGCCGTGGCGTCGGCATGGACGTGGTGCAGTCGCGTATCCGCGAGCTCAGTGGCCAGATCCAGATCCAGTCCGAGCTGGGCCGTGGCAGCCGCTTCCTGATCCGCGTACCGCTGACCCTGGCGATCCTGCCAACCCTGCTGGTACAGGCCGGCGAAGATGTCTACGCCCTGCCCTTGGCACGGGTAATGGAAGTGCTGCACGCCCCGGCGACCTCGTTGGGTTGGTTTGACGGCCGCGCCGTGCTGGATCGCAAGAGCCACACACTGGCCCTGCTGGATCTGCGCCAATGGCTGGGAGTTACCCCGGCGCCATCGACATTGTTGACCATCGTCGTACTGCAGATGGGCGAAGCCCGTTTCGGCCTGGTGGTGGACCAGGTACGCGGCCGCGAGGAAGTGGTGATCAAGCCGCTACCGCGTGCGCTGCGGGGCCTGAACGGTTATGCCGGCGCCACTTTGATTGGTGATGGCCGCATGGCACTGATTCTGGATGTGGATGGGTTGCGCGGGGTGCAAGGGTAAGCGATGCAGCAGACCCCGCAGTAGAGCCTGCGATCAAGCATCCCCTCTCCCGCCTGCGGGAGAGGGCGCCCCGCGAAGACGGGGCGGGTGAGGGGCGCTTTTAGCTTCTAAAGCTTGAAGCTGCCCTCACCCCAACCCCTCTCCCGCGCGCGGGAGAGGGGCTTAAGCAAAGCCCCCGATTCAAGACCGCTAAAACGAGGCCGATATACGCACCATGGACCGACTCAGCATCATTGGACTCTTCCTCGCCCTCGCCTCTTTGGTGGGTGGCAGCATTCTCAAAGGCGCTGGCCTGTCCTCGCTGTGGTCACCTGCTGCTTTCGTGATCGTCATTGTCGGCACTCTGGCGGCAATCCTGCTGCACACCTCGCCGGCCGTGTTCAAACATGCCTTCAAGATCGTGCGTTGGGTGATCCGCCCACCGGCCAGCGACCGCCGCGCACTGGTACAGCAGATCGTTGACTGGAGCAATATCGCCCGCCGTCAGGGCCTGCTCGGCCTGGAGCCGCAGGTCGAGCTGCAGGATGATCCGTTCATCCGCAAAGGCCTGCAGCTGGTGGTCGATGGCGTCGAGCCGGACACCATCCGCCACATGCTGGAAATTGAACTCGGCAGCCAGGAACAGCAGGATCTCGCCGCGACCAAGGTGTTCGAGGGCATGGGCATCTACGCCCCTACCCTTGGCATCATCGGTGCCGTGCTCGGCCTGATCGCAGTGATGAAGAACCTTGCCGACCCGAGCAAGCTCGGCCACGGCATCGCCGCTGCCTTCACTGCCACCATCTACGGCATCGCCTCGGCCAACCTGCTGTTCCTGCCGGTGTCGGCCAAGCTCAAGGGCGTGATCGCCAGCAGTTGCCGCGAGCGCGAAATGATCATCGAAGGCCTGATCGCCATTGCCCAGGGCGAGAACCCGCGCAATATCGAAAACAGCCTGGCCGGCTTCGTGAACTGAACCATGGCCCGTCGCAAGCACCACGAAGAGCACGCCAACCACGAAGCATGGGCAATTCCCTATGCCGACCTGATGACGCTGCTGCTCGCGTTCTTCGTGGTGATGTACGCGATCTCGTCATTGAACGAAGGCAAGTACCGGGTCATGGCCGACGCCTTGACCACCGCCTTTGGCGGCGCCCCGCGCACCATCAGCCAGGTGCAGGTAGGCAACAAGCAACTGCAGGGCGGTGGCTATGATTCGCCTTCCGTGATCAGTGCGCCGAGCATGACCGGCGGCGCGCTGGCCGACCCCACCCAACTGCCGTCGATGGCTTCGCATATGCGCATGCCGGTGTCAGCACACAACCAGGAACAGCTGCAGCGCGCCGAACGCCAGCTCAACCAGATCGCTGATCGCCTGAGCAAAACCCTCGCCCCGCTGGTCAAGCAGGGCGTCATCACCGTGCGTCGCACCGAGCTGTGGATTGAGGTAGAGATCAACAGCGACATCCTGTTCGTCACCGGCTCGGCCGCGCTCGATGTCGGTGCTCGCGAAACTCTGGGCACACTGGCCGATGTGTTACTGGACGCACCCAATGGCGTGCGCGTGGAGGGTCACACCGACAACCTGCCGATCGCCACCGCGCAATTCCCGTCCAACTGGGAATTGTCGGCTGCACGCGCCGCCAGTGTTGTGCACCTGTTCGCCGACCACGGCGTGCAGCCGCAACGGCTGGCGATGGTTGGCTATGGCCAATTCCGTCCACGCGAAAGCAACGATGCGCCCGAAGGGCGCAACCGCAACCGGCGGGTGATGGTGATCATCCTCGCCGATTCGGCAGCGGCGGCCGAACTGCCTGCTGCCAGCAACACCACGGCCAGTACCAGCGGCGATGACCGCAGCGGCGGCAGCTCTGCCGCAAGCAGCGTGCGCAGCGCGGTACCGGCGGTCATCGAAGGAGTCCAATGATGCGTATCTGGGCCATAGCCAACCAAAAAGGCGGCGTCGGCAAAACCACCACCACTTTGTCGCTGGGTCGCGGCCTGGCCGCGCGCGGGCACAAGGTGCTGCTGATCGACCTGGACCCCCATTCCTCCCTGACCCGCGCCTTTGGCGTACCGGTAGAGCCGGTGCCGCAGGGCGTGCAGGAACTGTTCGCCGCCCCGCCGCATGAAATCGCTGCACTGGCCCGGCACAGCGATATCCCCGGGCTGGACTACCTGTGCGCGCAGGCCTCACTGGCCACTCTGGAACGGCGCAGCGCCAACCAGCCCGGCCTGGGCCTGGCTCTGCAGCAGGCCTTGGCACGTCATGGCGAGCAGCATGACTACATCCTGCTCGACTGCGCGCCGACGCTGGGCCTGCTGATGATCAATGCACTGGCCGCGGCCGATCGCCTGATCATCCCAACCCAAGCCGAACCGCTGGCCCTTCACGGCCTCGACGGCATGGTCCGCACCGGCGAAATGGTTGAGCGCTCGCGCAAGCGGACCCTACCGATCTCGGTGCTGCCGACGCTGTTCGACCGCCGCACCCGCGCCGGCAATGAGACCTTGAAGCTGATGCAGGAACGTCACGGTGAGCGCGTCTGGGAAGACGCGATTCCGGTCGACACCCGCATCTGCAATCCCGCCGCACTGACCGTACCGGTGCTTGGCGACGACTATCCGGGGCGCGGCATGGCGGCTTACCGTCACGCACTGGAATGGCTGCTGCTCAGCGAGGCCGCACAGCTGGAGCGCGCCGCATGAGCAACGACGTACTCGACCACTACCTGGGCGAACTGCTACTGGAAGCGGTACCCGCCGCGGTGGCCGCAGCACCTGCAGCGCCTGCCAAACCGCCGGCGTTCGAAGCGCCGGGTGATAGCGCCGAACTCGAAGCAGTGTTCGAAGCCGCGCTCGCCGAGGCGCAAGCCAAGCCAGCCGCCGCCCCTGCCCCTGCTCCGGTAGCCATTGCGCCCGGTGACACCGCTGCCTTGCAGGCCGCGTTCGACGACGCGATGGCGGCAACCAGCGCCGCCAATGCCGGTCGCCCGCCTACCTGGGATGACCTGCCGGACGAAGTGATCTACGAAACCGGCCCGGCCGAAAGTCGCAAGCTCGCCCATAGCGATAGCGCCAATCTGCAGGCTGCGTTTGAAACTGCGGCTGGTTTACCAGCGAGCCCGGTCACACCACCGCGCAGCACATCTAATGTACGCACCTTGCCCGAGCTGGCGTCGGACGCACGTCCCAACACCTGGCAGGAACTGCAAGCGCAGGCGCAGCGTCCCGCCAGCAACCCCCAACAACGCCGCGCCGCCGAGCGTAGCTCGCGCTGGCTGCGCCTGCGCTGTGGCCAACAGACCTATGCACTGGAGCTGTTGAAGGTGCAGGAAGTGGTACTGCCAGTGCCGCTGCTGGCCCTGCGCGGCACCGGCCCGGCGATGCTCGGCATCATGAACCTGCGTGGCCAGGTGGTCCCGGTGATGGACCTGTGCCGCCATCTGGACGTGCAAAGCGCGCCGGAAGACTCGCAGACCCGCATCGTCGTATTGGAAGAAAACGGCGAGACGCTGGGACTGCGTGTATCGGCGGTCGAAGACGTCGCCAACCTCAACGACTCACAAATCGAGCCGCCGGACACCGCGCGCATCTGCCAGATTTCCAATGAACTTTTCCGCGGCATCGCGCGCATCGGCCAGCAGCCGATGATCCTGCTGGACGCTGGCCGCCTGCTACGCTGATTTCCTCCTCCCTTTTGCGAAGCAAAGAGGAGGAGGCAAAGGTAGTGCCGAGCCATGCTCGGCAGAGGCTTTATCGGCAAGTCCCCAGCCGAGCATGGCTCGGCACTTATCTCTTAGCAGTCTGTCACCTTAGGTGCCGAGAGCCCGGCGCGGGCGACCGTTCGGCACTAGGTCTTTTCGATCGCTTGGTAGCAAGGA